>JAZPZM010000164.1:0-9008 GCA_045544735.1 Eubacteriales bacterium | reverse complement strand
TATTTTGAGGACGGCAAGGATGCGCTGTGCGCACTTGCGGCGAGGCTCGGCAGATCGTACAGGGAGGATAGCGTGCGCGAGTGCGAGGAATGTATTCGAGAGCTTGAGGCAGTGCGCGACACGCTTGCCTCGGAGCTTCCGAAAAAACGAAAAACGCACGCGGTAATGGGGCTTTGTGCCGCGGCGGCGGCAGTAATAGTGATAATGTGAGGTAAAAATGGGCGTAACTTTGATTTTAAAGGTCATAGGAATTGGCTTTATAGTGGCTGTTTCGGCGCAGATACTCGGAAAAACGGGACGGGACGAGCAGGTGACCTTCGTAATAATTGCGGGAATAGTGGCGGTTATCGCCTTGCTCGTTGGGGAAATATCTTCGCTTTTTACAAAAATAGGCGAGCTTTTTGGGTTCTGAAATGGAGATAAACACGTTAAAGCTATGCGGCTTTGCCATAGTAGGAGCGGCGGGAGCAATGCTCTTGCGCGAGGTGCGCCGCGAGTTTGAGCTACCCGTGCGCCTTACGGCTACCGTCGGACTCCTTACCGTCTGCACTCTTATGGCGGGACCCATCGTCAAATACGCAACGGAGCTTTTTGGGCTTTCCCCAATATCGGGCGAGGCAGCAACGCTCGTTCTGCGCGCCGTCGGCATAGCGATGCTTACACGCCTCGGCTCTGATTTCTGCCGCGATATGGGCGTTCCGAGCGTTGCGGCGGCACTTGAAACGGCGGGGAAAATAGAAATGCTCCTTCTGTCGCTTCCGTTGCTTTCATCCGCACTCGACGCCGTAAGCGGACTTTTATCACATAGCGGACTATGAAAAGGCTTTTCATTTTTTTGATTTACCTCGCCGTGATTTTTTCGTTGTTCACCGTACATACCGCCGCCGAGGAGACTATGCCGCCCGACTACGATAATTTTCTCGGAGCTATTCCCGATGACGTTGCGGTGCTTCTTCCCGACGGCTTTTTTTCAGGCGATGCGGACAAGGTCGCCTCTGCCGTGGGTGAGGCGGCGGGCGTGGATAGTCTTATTGATATGGCAATAAACGCGCTTTCGGGCGGAATGGGGAGTGCGCTTTCGCTTTTTGCAAGCCTCGTGGTACTTTTGGCTCTCTGTGCGCTCGTCGGAGCGAGCGGCGAGTCGCTTTCAGGCTCGCTTTCAGGCGGCGCATCCTTCGTCTCGTCACTCGCCGTGGCGGCAAGCGTGGTAGGGCTTCAATACGGAAGATTTGAGGCAGTAGGCGCGTATTTTGCAAATCTGCGCACGATAATGACATCCCTCGTTCCCGTGATGAGTATGCTGTATCTTTCGGGCGGCAACGTCAGTAGCGCGGCTGTGACCAACACCACCTTCGTTTTGTGCCTTGATCTTATCGGTATTCTCGTCACGGGGCTTCTTATGCCGGCCGCCACCGTTTGTCTGGCGATTGCGATGGCGGATAGTCTGCAAATCGGGAAAGCTCCCTCGCTTTCGGGCGTGGCGGATATGATAAAAAAAGTAATAACCTTCGTTTTCGGACTTGCCTCAACCCTCTTTGCCGCCTCTATGGGCGTGCAAAGCGTTCTTGCCGCATCGAGCGACAGCGTCGGCGCGCGTGCCGTAAAGTACGTAGCGGGCAATATGATACCCGTGCTCGGCTCGACCGTGGCGGACTCGCTCCGCACGGTCGCGGCAAGCACGAAGCTCTTGCGCAGTACGGTCGGCGTGGCGGGAATCGTCGTATTGGGTGCGTTGCTCTTGCCCACGCTCGTAAGCCTTTGGCTTACTCGCCTCTCGCTTTTTGCCGCCGCCGCGGTGGGCGATATGCTCGGATGCTCGCGCGAGGTAGTCTTGCTTCGTCAGGTAGCGTCAATTTACGGTTATCTCTTGGGTGCGGCGGCGATGACGGCACTTCTTTTCGTATTCGCGCTTACGGTGTTTGCCGTTACCTCGTCGGCGGCGGGAGGTATATAGATGTCGGCATCGGAATACGTAGTAGGCATCGTGAGTGCCTCGGTTGCGGTCTCGCTTATCAAGCTTTTGTTCTCGGACGACGGCGGCGGTGTCAAAAAAACGCTGTCGTACGTTTTATCGGTTGCCATGGTCAGCGCCGTTATGCTACCGCTCGGAGGGATTCTTTCCGAGTTTTTGGACGGACTCGAAAACGGAAAATACAGCGTTGACGTAAACGAAAGCGAGAAGGGGAGTCTATCGGCGCTTCTTGATGAGGCGGAAAAAGTGAGCGCGGATGAGCTTGGAGCGGTGCTTGCGCGGCGTACCGAGGAGCGCTTTGACCTGCCCGAAAGGAGCGTATCGGTCACGCTGACGCTTGATTTCGGGGAAAGCGTAAGTATCACGTCCCTTACGGTATATCTGTCGGGGCGCGCCGCGTTGGAGGATCCGCGCAGGATAAAGGCTTTTATATTTGAGCTTACCGAGTTTGAATGCGAGGTGGTTACTTGACAGGAGGAAAAATGGACAAGGGAAAAGCAAAAAAACCGCCGCAAAAGCTTGTAGTCGCGTTGCTTTTGGCGGCGGGGGCGCTTATGCTTTTGTTGGGGGTGAAGGGAGAGAACGCTTCCGCGAGCGCGACGGATACCCCCGACGACCTTCAGGCGTATTGCGCGTACCTTGAAAAGCGCGCCGAGGCACTTGCCGAGAGCGTTTACGGGGTAAGTGACGTAAAGGTCGTGGTGACGCTTGAGGGCGGAGCAAAAAAGGTCTACGCCGTGGATGCGGACGGTAAGTATCTGGTGCTTGGAAGCGGCTCAAGCGCACATCTTGCCGAGCTATGCACGGATTCTCCGCGCATAGCGGGCATAGGCATAACCTGCCGTGGGGGAGAGAACGAGGCGGTCTGCAACGAGCTGACGGCTCTCCTTTCAGCCGCTTTCGGCATCGGAATGAATAAAATTTACATATCTCCGTCGGATTGAGAATATTTTTAGGCTTGACATAATAGAATGTATCACAATAAAAAACATCGGAGGAAAGAGATGAAATTTGAAAAACAATTAGAGTCGGTAAAGAATTTCTTTGTAAGACTCGGAAGGCGCAATCTTATCATAATCTGTGCGGTACTGCTTATCGGTGTTGCCGCCACGGTAAACGTCATCTATTTTTCAAGGGATGATGCTACCAACGCAGGTGCGGATGCATCGGGTGATAACAATGCGAATGCAGGGGCAGATCAGAGCGCGGACAGCTATTTCACCGCCTCGCAGATAAGCCGTCAGCGCGCAAGGGACGAGGCACTTGAGGTGCTCCAGAACGTCATTGACAACGAGAGCGCGGATAGCGAGGCAAAGGCTGTGGCTATTGCGGATATCGCAAAAATGGCAAGTGATATGGAGGCGGAGGCAAACGTTGAAAGCCTCGTTATGGCAAAGGGCTTTTCGCAATGCGTAGCCGTCATAGGCGGCGACTCGATAAACGTCGTGATTGACGTGGATTCCACGCTCAACGCCTCGCAAATAGCGCAGATAAACACCATCGTGTTTGAGCAAACGGGCATTACCCCCGACAAAACGGTGATAATCGAGAAATAATGAGCGAAAAAAATTTCGCAGCGCAAAAATATTTTGCAGCGCAAAATAGCGCGGAGGGCTTCATAAGCTATTTCGGAGAAAATCTTCGCGGAGACAGGGCAGAGCGGTGCTACATAATCAAGGGCGGCCCCGGAGTCGGCAAGGCGCGGCTGATGAGCGAGCTTGCCGCCGAGGCGGAGAAAAAAGGAGCGACGGTGGAGTATTACTACTGCTCCTCCGACCCCGCATCCCTTGACGGATTGTTTATAGCACTTGCGGACGGACGGACGCTTTCCGTGCTTGACGGCACTCTGCCGCACGACGAGGATGCGGGCGTTCCGGGGGCGAGGGATGAGCTTATTGATCTTGGTGCATTCTGGGATGCCGCACGCCTTCGCTTGCATCGCGGCGAGATAGAGTCGCTTATGCGCCAAAAGCAAACGGCGTTCGCTCGCGCATATAAATGCCTTGCTGCGGCAGGCGAGCTGTCAGGCGCGGCGCGAGAGCTACGCTTTTCTTGCGCAGACAGAGAGGGCATCGCCGCACTTGCGGCGAGCGTTGCCGACGAGCTTACGCCGTCACGGAGGATGCGAACACCGCTCAGCGCCATTGGAATGAGAGGGAGCTTTTACCACGATAGCTTTCGCGTGGCGGCGGCGCATTGCATAGGCGTCAAGGATAATGACGGGTGCAAGGTAGGCGAGCTTTTCTTCGGCGCTGTAAGAGATGCGATCGGCAGTAATTGCCGCTGGTCGCCCGACCTTTTACTGCCACAGCTTTGCGAGGGGCTTATCGCAGGGGATACCGCCGTAATCGGTGCTATAGCCGAGGATAAGCGCACGGTAGATATTTCTCATCTTGTTGACGAGGGCGCGTACGAAAGAGTCTGGCGCGAGGAAAGTGCGCTTGAAGCGGCAAAGGAAATGGCGTTTTCCTCGGCGAAGTCGGCGTTTGCCGAGGCATCTGCGGCGCATTTTGCCCTTGAGGAAATATACTCCGCCGCAATGGATTTTTCAAAAAAAGAGGAGTATAGCCGACATCTTTGCAAACACATTCTTGCATAATGCGCGTTTTTATGATAAAATTAAAGGGCTGACAGCGTCAGCCCTTTAATTTTTTATAAATTACTTTTTAAGACCGTTAACGATAGCCTCGGTGTCGCGGCAGATAACGAGCTCCTCGTCGGTGGGGATAACGTAAACCGCAACCTTGGAGTCGTCAGTGGAGATCTTGACCATATTGCCCTGACGGAGAGTCTTGTCGTTGACCTCCTTGTTGAGCTTGATGCCGTAGAACTCCATATCCTCGCAGATGATCTCGCGGAGTCTGGGGTTGTTCTCACCAAGACCTGCGGTGAAAACGACGGCGTCAAGACCGTTCATGATAGCGGCATAACCGCCGATGAACTTCTTGATCTGATGCTTGAGCATATTAACTGCGAGGTTAGAGGTCTCGTAGTTGGGGTCGGAGGGACCGTTGGCAATAGCCGCCTCAAGGTCGCGGGAGTCGGAGGAGAAGCCCTTGGTAAGACCAATGTAGCCGCACTTCTTGTTCATATAAGAAGCAACCTCGTCTGCGCTCATGTTTTCCTTCTGCATAATGTAAGGAACGATAGCGGGGTCGATATCACCGCAACGAGTGCCCATAAGAACGCCTGCAAGGGGAGTAAAGCCCATGGAGGTATCCATTACCTTACCGTCCTTAACTGCGGAGATGGACGAGCCGTTTCCGATGTGGCAGGTAACGATCTTCGTGCCTTCAGCCTTGCCGCCGAGAAGCTTTATCATCTCGCCCGCAACGTAGCGGTGCGAGGTGCCGTGTGCGCCGTAGCGACGAATGCCGTACTTTTCGTACATATCGTAGGAAAGTCCGTACATATATGCCTCGGGAGCCATCGTCTGATGGAAAGCGGTATCAAATACAAGCACCTGAGGAACGTTCTCCATAACTGCAAGACAGCCGCGGATGCCCTGAAGGTGTGCACCCGTGTGAAGAGGAGCGTAGTCGTAGCAAAGCTCAAGCTTTGCAAGAACGTCGTCGTTAAGAAGCATGGACTCGGAGAAGAAGTAGCCGCCGTGGACTATTCTGTGACCTACTGCCTCGATCTCAGCCATATCGGAGATAACGCCGATCTCAGCATCGGTGAGAGCGTCGATAACGATACGAACCGCATCGGTGTGGGTGGGAATAACAAGGTCTTTTTTGGTGCGAGTACCCTTGATAAGATTCTTGTGCTCAAGAACACCTACCGCCTGACCGATACGCTCGCAAACACCCTTTGCGGCAACGGTATAATCAGCGGTATCAAAAAGCTGATATTTAAGTGAGCTTGATCCTGCGTTTACAACGAGAAGTTTCATAAAAATATCCTCCTTAGGATTTAAAAATACATTTTATTATACACCAAAAAATATTCTTTTTCAATACTTTTATCATAAAAAGCGGATAATTTCATATAAAGAGGTAAAAAAATGAAGACGGTTGGTATAATTTGCGAGTACAATCCCTTCCACGAGGGGCACGAATATATGATAAACGAGCTTCGCCGCGGCGGAGCGGAGAGCATAATCTGCGTTATGAGCGGAAGCGCCGTGCAAAGAGGAGAGCTTGCCATTCTCCCAAAGAATAGGCGAGCCGCGGCGGCTCTCGCATCGGGTGCGGATGCGGTGCTTGAGCTTCCGTATCCGTGGTGTGCCGCAAGCGCGGAGTTCTTTGCTCGCGCGGGCGTGTACGCCCTCGCCGCGCTCGGCGTGGACACTATCGCCTTTGGCTCGGAATGCGCCGATGCCGAGGCGCTCAGCGCGGCGGCTCGCAGAGCCGCGCGCCTCTCGCCGCGTTCAGCCGAGGACAGAAGCTCCGTAGGAAGCGCCGAGGAGTATTTTAACGCTTTGGGCGATATAAAGCCAAACCCCAACGATATCCTTGCCGTCGAGTATTTGAAGGCGGTGTTTAAGATGAAGCTCCCGCTTGATTTCGAGGTCATCCGCCGCGTAGGAGCGGGATATAACGACAGCGAAAGGGGAGAGGGCTACCCCTCGGCAACTGCCGTGCGTACCGCTTTGCTTGCGGGGGAGGGATATTTCGGACTTCCCGTCGCCTCTGCGGCTGTGCTTGACGAGGCACTTGCAAGCGGCGAAGCCCCCGTTTGCATAAAGAACGCCGAGGCGGCAATGCTCGCGTTTTGGCGTATGGCAAGGGATAACGAGGCGCTTTCATTGCTTGCCGAATGCGGCGGCGGAGTGGCGGGGCGGCTTCATTCCTGTGCCGTCAAGGCATCGAGTGCCGAGGAGCTTTTTGCCCTTGCCGCTACCAAAAAATACACCAACGCACGCCTTCGCCGCGCCGCGCTTTTCGGACTTACGGGCGTTACCTACGCCGACCTTGACGCGCTTCCCGCGTATCTCAATCTTCTCGCCGTCAACAAGAACGGACGCGCGTTTATCAGCGCCGCCAAGCGCCGCGGCGAGATAGAAATAGTCACCAAGCCCTCGCGCATTCCCGACACCGCCGCCGCCCGCCGCCAAAGCGAGCTTGCAAGAAATCTTGACGCGATATATACTCTTGCGATGCCGAGAAAACGCGAAAACGGCTATTTTCTCACTAAATCCCCCATTATTACGGAAATATCTTAAAAATTGATTGACTTATTCCGTAAAATGTGATACAATATACTGAACTATAATCTATAACTATGCTCATAGGAGGAAAAAATGGCAAAAACAGAGGAATTTGCACCGGTTGAGGGAAAGTACCTGAATTATATGGAGCAGCCCCTCGTCCGCGAAGGCAACACGATTTGCTATGGCGATAAAAGCGAAAAATGCTTTTTGATCCTTGAGATCATGTCATATAAGGAGCAAAACGGACACAATCTGCCCGATAAGATATTCATTCAGGTCGTTGAGTCGGCAGACCCGTCCAAGATAGTAAAGCAGGGCGAGAAGGAAGGACTCCACAACGCTCTCAGTATGGGTATCGTTTGGCTTGAAAGAGCAAACAGACAGTAATCCGAAAATGAAAAGAAGTAAAAAAACAAAGAACGCGCTTCGCGCGGCGCTTGCTCTGCTTTTGGCGGCAGTTATGATGGCTTTGGCGGGGTGCGGCTCCGGCTTTTTCAGCGGCGATGCTACAACGCCGCAGGATAGCACAGACTCCCCCGACGTCACCACGCGAGTGCCGTCGAACGACACGACCGCGCCGAATGCGGATGAAACGACCGCTCCTTTTGGTGACGACACGACTCTTCCGCCCGAGGACACCACGACGGGTCCCGACGAGCCTCTGCCCACGTATATCGATCCCCTTACGGGACTTGAGGGGCTAAAGGACGTTACGGCGGTTCGCCCCGTAGCGCTGTTTTACGATAATTTAAGCTCCGCCGCGCCCCAAAGCGGTATTGCAAAGGCGGACGTGCTTATCGAGGTAATGGTCGAGGGCGGTATTTCAAGACTTATTGCAATAACTAACGATTACGATAACGATACCGACGTTTTCGGTCCGATCCGCTCCGCCCGTCACTATATGACGGAGTTGTCTGCGGCGTTTGGCTCGCTTATGGTCGGCGCGGGATACAGTCCTTTGGGATATACCTCTATCGTAAACAACGGCTTGCAGTATATTGACGGTACACACGACAGATACGCCAACTCGTGGTTCTACCGCGATCCCGTGAGAGCGGATAATTTTGGCTACGTTCACTCGCTTATGATAACCTCGAAGGGTATCAAGCAGATGGCGAAGATCAACGATTTTGGAACTACGCTTGAAAGCATTCCGAGTAACTTCAAGTTTGCACAGCAGGGCAAGGACGTTGCGCTCAACGGCGGACGCTCCACCCACGTAATACTGTCGTATTCGAATTATCAGCAGGTGCAGTTTATATACAGCGCTTCGGCGGGTACATATTACCGTTATCAGTTCGGTGATAGAGCGCACCTCGATGCCGAAACGGGTGAGCAGCTTAACTTCAAGAACCTTTTCGTGCTCTTTACTCAGTCTGCAAAGATCGAGGGAGATACCGAGGGCAGACTTGACGTGGAAACCGTCGGAAGCGGCACGGGATACTATATCACGGGCGGCAAGTACGCGGAGATAAGATGGACGCGCAATTCCGAAACGGGTGCGTTTAAGTTCACGACTCCGAGCGGAATGACGCTGACCGTAAACCGCGGAACGAGCTTTATAGCGGTTGTTGACGAGGCGCTCAAGGACACGAGTGCGATAAATCTTAATTTTAAGCTTGGCTAAAATAGTGGTTGCGCCGCAGAAAACTGCGGCGCAACCGAGTGTAAACTGTTTAAGGACGCGGCACGAAAATGAAGCCAAAAGCATAGATTTCGCAGATTTCTATTGACAAACGCTCGCAAATGTGATAAAATTTACCGTGCGCCGCAAAAGCGGAGCAGAGAATAATGGGATGTCGCCAAGCGGTAAGGCACGAGACTTTGACTCTCGCACGCGTCGGTTCGAATCCGGCCATCCCAGCCAACACAAAGGGGCAC
>JAZPZM010000163.1:0-10646 GCA_045544735.1 Eubacteriales bacterium | reverse complement strand
GAGGATAATTTCCTCGCTTTACTCGGAAATTTTCATTTTATTGAAAATAAAATTGCTTAAGCAGCTTATACTTTGTGCAGTTTCAATGCAAAACTAATTAAATAAAATAAAAATCGGAAGAAACTCACGTTTCTTCCGATTTTTTCCTTAACTTTGCACTTTGCACTTAGCACTTTGCACTTAAAACGCCTCGGCGTTTTTTCCTTACAAATACTTCTTTAAGAAATTGAGATAATTCTCGCCTGCGACCTTGCGTACAAGCTCCTCGGAGTAGTTATGAGAGAGCATATACTCGATAATTCTATCGTGGATAGAGCAGGTTTCGTCAAGTCCCTTGGGGTACTTGCCCGACGTGCCGTCAACGTCGCCGCCGAAACCGATATTGTTCTCGCCGCCGAGGGAGAGGCAATATTCAAGATGGCGGAGAAGTGCGGCGATATCGCTCTCGGCGGGGTCGTCGCAGATGAACTTCGGATAGAAATTAAGTCCTATCATACCGCCCTGACGGATTATCTCGCGCGTCATATCGTCGGTCAGGTTGCGCGGATGTCCGCACAGCGCGCGGAAATTGGAGTGCGTTGCGATAATGGGCTTCTTTACGAGGGGAGCAACGTCCCAGAAGCTCTTATCCGACATATGCGAAACGTCAAAAATCATACCAAGCTCGTTTCCTACCTCGATTATCTCGCGTCCGAGGTCGGTAAGACCGTAATCGTCCTCGCCGTTGTCGCGGCGGGTGGACGCGCAAAGGTCGTTGCAAAGCCAAGTCATTCCGAAAACGCGCACGCCTGCGGCGTAGAAATCACGGAATACCTGCGCACTGCCGACGATGCCCGTTCCGCCCTCGATGGTGAGCAGGGCGGCGTGCTTGCCAGCGGCAAACGCGCGCTCGATGTCGGCGTAGGTGTAGACCTGCTCGACCTTGTCCTTTTCGATCTCCATACGGAGCTTGAAGTGACCTATGTAGCGCACGGCGCGGCGGAAGCATTTTTCCGCATCGTCGCCAGGCCACGAGCAAAATGCGGCTACGAACTGCAACTGCTGATGCTTATTTGAGTAGTTATAGGGGTTTACGATGCCGTGACGGCGAACGTCGACCTGCTGAATACTGTCGCAATGAGAGTCTACGATATACATTTTACGCCTCCGTTAAAGGTACTTTTTAAGGAAATTCAGATAATTTCCGCCCGCAACCTTGCGAACGAGCTCCTCGGAATAGTTGTGAGAGAGCATATATTCGATTATCTGATCGTGGAGCGAGCGCTCGGTGGTCAGGGGCTTGGGGTATCCTCTGATACCGTCGATGTCGCCGCCAAAGCCGATGTGGTCCTCGCCGCCGAGGGAAAGTCCGTGCTCAAGGTGCGCAAGGTAGCTGTCAAGGGTCTGAGCGTCGTGGTCGTCGCTGATAAAGGTAAGGTTTAGTCCTATCATACCGTCCTGACGGATTATCTCGCGCGCCATATCGTCGGTAAGGTTGCGCGACGCGCCGCAAACGGAGCGGAAATTGGAGTGAGTTGCAACAAGGGGCTTCTTTACGAGGGGCGCAACGTCCCAAAAGCTCTTGTCGGACATGTGCGAAACGTCAAATATCATTCCGAGCTTGTTGCCCTCGTCGATTATCTCGCGTCCCGTGTCGGTAAGTCCGTAGTCGCCGACGCCCTCGGGGAGCTTGGTGGAGGCGCAAAGGTCGTTGCTCTGCCAAGTCATACCGAAAACGCGCACGCCCGCGGCGTAAAACTCGCGGAATATCTCGCGGCTTCCCATAATTCCCGTCGCACCCTCGACGCTCATGAGCGCGGCGTGCTTGCCCGCGGCAAATACGCGCTCGATATCGGCGTAGGTGTAGACCTGCTCGACCTTATCTGCCTCCGCCTCCATACGAATCTTAAACAGACCGATGTAGCGCATAGCGCGGCGGTAGGAGCGCTCCGCGTCCTCGCCGGGCCAGCCGCAGAAGTTGGCAACGAACTGAAGCTGTTGGTGCTTCTGGCTGTAGTTGTAGGGGTTCACTATGCCGTAACGGCGCGAATCGACCTTTTGGATACTGTCGCAATGCGAATCAACGATGTACATTTCGTCCTCCATTTGATTAAAATGCTTTAATACGTGGGGCTGTCAAGTCGCCAGCCGCCCTCTGTCAGTACGAATTTCAGCGTTTTTTGATAGCTTTCGGTCACTATCTCCGCCTTATCGTAGTCGAAATGCCTGCCGTGCGCCGTCACGGTGACGTTGACGTAGTCGGCGCGCGAGGGCGAGGTCATTTCCATAGTTGAAAAATCATAAGTGGTGTGCTCGGTAAAATACGGCTCGAATTTATTGGATTTCATAAAAAATTCCTCATTCGAGTCGGAATATCGCGCGTATATCATTCCGCCCGTGTCGGATGCAAGTCCCTCGAAGGCGGTCTTGTATACGGTTGCGAGAAATTCGGGGGTGTAGACCTTGTCAGCCGCCTCCTTTATCGAGGCAATCGACTGATATTTCGCGTCCGTGCGCACGAAATCGTAGTTGACGGGCGATTTTTCATCGTAAACGTAGTGAATTTCCTTTTCCTTGTAGTCGGGAAGGGAATAGTAGTAATAGCCGCCCGCCTCGTAAACCGCCTCGCCGTCCGACTTTTTGTCGGTCTTGTGCAGGTAAATATTCTTTTTCGTGCCGTTTTCGACGTATTTTATTACCGTTCCGTAATTCTCGTCCGAGAGGACGTAGTAGTACGTTTTGCTTTCCTCGTGGAATTTCAGCATATCGTCGCGCCAAGTGGATTCCTCGCGGTCGTATACGGGCAAGCCCGCGCCGAAAAAGATATCGTTTATCTCGACGGATGCCTCGATAAGAGAGATAAACTCGTCCCTTACCGTCGCAAATTCGGGCGGCTTTGAGCAGGATGCGAGCGCCGCGCAGATGAGAACAAGGCAGAGAAGCGCCGTAATAAATCTATACGCCTTCATCGCTCTTTATTCCTCTGCTTCTTCCGCTTGTGCGTCCTCGTCCTCGCCCTCGCTGTGGGGAAGGGTGGTAAAGCTTACGCAGCTCTGCCCCTCGCCAAGTCGCATTACGATAACGCCCGACGCGGAGCGCGAGTAGGTGGGAACGCCCTCGACGGGTGTACGAATTATCGTGCCGCCGTCGGTGATTATCATCATATCCTCGCTACCGTCAACTGCGGCAATACCCGCAATTCTGCCCGTGCGCTCGTTTACGTTGTGGCAGACCACGCCCATACCGCCGCGGTTCTTCATCAGGCGGAATTCATCGAATTCCGTGCGCTTTCCGAAGCCGTTTTGCGTGATGGTAAGGAGCTTTTTGTCCTCCTCGATGGCGATAACGCCCGCAACGTAGTCGTCGCCGCGAAGGGTTATGCCGCGCACGCCGCGTGCCGTTCTGCCCATCGTGCGCGCGCCCTTTTCGGTAAATCTTACGGCGCATCCGTCAGCCGAGGCGATAAGGATGTCACTCTGTCCCTCGGTCAGAAGCACGGAAACAAGCTCGTCGCCCTCGTCAAGACCGATGGCGATCTTACCGCCCTTGCGGTGGAATTCGTATTCGGAAAGGATACTGCGCTTGATAACGCCCTTGCGCGTTACCATCGTCAGATACTTTTCGTCGCTGTTTTCAAAGTCGGCAAGCGAGATTATTGCCGTAATCTTCTCGCCCGCCTCAAGCTCAAGAATATTTACGATATTCGAGCCCTTTGCGGTGCGGCTTGCTTCGGGTATCATATACGCCTTACGCAGATATACCTTGCCCGTGCTTGTGAACATCATAAGGTAGGAGTGGCTTCCCACTACCATTACCTTTTCGATAAAGTCCTCGTCCTTGGTCGACATACCGATAATGCCCTTGCCGCCGCGGTTCTGCGCGGAGTAGGTGTCGGCGGGCAGACGCTTGATGTAGCCCGAATGGGTTATGGTGATAACGCATTCGTGGCGTTCGATAAGGTCCTCAAGAAGTATATCGTCAGCCGCCTCGACTATTTCGGTGCGGCGCTCGTCGGCGTACTTGCGCTTGATCTCGGCAAGCTCGTCCTTGATTATCTGCTTTATCTTCTCAACGTCGCCGAGTATGGCGGTCAGCTCCTCGATAACGGCGTAGAGCTTTTGAAGCTCGTCCATTATCTTGTCCTGCTCAAGTCCCGTAAGTCTGCCAAGCGTCATATCCACTATCGCTTGAGCTTGAATTTCGGTAAGTCCGTAACGCTCGCACAGCCTTATCTTTGATTCGGGAATAGAGGGCGAGGTCTTCATCAGCTCCACTATCTCGTCGATGTTCGCCATAGCAATTCTGTAGCCCTCAAGGATGTGGGCGCGCGCCTTCGCTTTGGCAAGGTCAAACTCGGTGCGGCGGGTAATGACCTCCTCTTGATGCTTGATATACTCGTCGATTATGCGGTCGAGCGAGAGGATCTTCGGCTCGCCGTCAACGAGCGCGAGCATATTTACCGCGCAGGTGTCCTCAAGCTGTGAATATTTATAGAGCTGCTTTAAGATTATTTCGCCGTTCGCGTCGCGGCGGTATTCCACGACGATGCGCATTCCGTTCTTGCCCGACTCGTCGCGCAGTCCCGTAATGCCCTCGATGCGCTTATCTTTAACGAGGTCCGCAATAGCCTCGCAAAGCAGGCTCTTGTTGACCGCGTAGGGAATTTCCGTAATGATTATGCGGTGTTTGTCCTCCTCGACCTCCGCACGCGCGCGGACCATAATTCTGCCCTTACCCGTGCGATAAGCCTCGCGAATGCCGTTGATGCCGTAAATTATGCCGTAGGTGGGGAAATCGGGGCCCTTAACGTACTGCATAAGCTCGTCAACGTCACATTCGGGATTGTCCATACGGTAGCTTACCGCGTCGATTATCTCACCGAGGTTGTGCGGGGGGATGTTCGTCGCCATACCGACGGCAATACCTACCGAGCCGTTTACAAGGAGGTTCGGGAAGCGGGAGGGAAGAACGGTGGGTTCTTCAAGTCTGTTATCAAAGTTGCGCATCATGGGGACGACGTTCTTGTCGATATCCCTCATTACCTCGTCGGCTATCTTTGCAAGGCGCGCCTCGGTGTAACGGTAAGCGGCAGGCGGGTCGCCGTCGACCGAGCCGAAGTTACCGCTGCCCTCAACGAGGGGATAGCGAAGCGAGAAATCCTGCGCCATACGAACCATCGTGCCGTAAACGGACGAGTCACCGTGGGGGTGATATCTACCGAGCACGTTACCGACGGTGGTAGCGGATTTGCGGAAAGGTCTGTCCGAGGTAAGTCTGTCCTCGTACATCGCCCACATAACGCGGCGCTGACCGGGCTTCATACCGTCGCGCACGTCGGGCAGGGCGCGGGACGTGATAACCGACATCGAGTACTCGATAAAGGAGCGCTTTACCTCGGCATCCATCTCCACGTCTACTATTTTCTGATTTTCAAACGTCAGGTCGTTTTTATTTTCCACTTTAAGTACCTTCCAATATCTTTTTAGGCAGTTTTCCACACACCGCGGCAGTTAAATTTTTTAGCGGTGTGGATAATTTGTAGTACCGAGTCTCAAAGGGGTGTTGAAAACTCATTTTTTCAACACTTTTTCCATAGAAGTCCGAAATCCTTTGTAAAATCCAAGGCTTTCGGTGAATGTGGAATCCACAAAAACTATGTGGAAAAGCTCCGTGAGTGTTGAAAAAGTGTTAAAATTTGATATTTTTCCACTTTTTTCTTCATTTTTTTGAGACTGTTGAGACTTTTTATACACACTTTTCCACAGGGTGTGGAAAAGTATTTGAACATTATATATCGAGGTTTTGCGCGTACTTCGCGTTTTCCTCGATGAATACGCGGCGCGGCTCGACCTTGTCGCCCATAAGGAGCGAGAACGTCTCGTCGCACGCCATTGCGTCCTCCATCGTCACGCGCAGGAGTATGCGGCTTTCGGGGTTCATCGTGGTTTCCCAAAGCTGTTCGGCATTCATCTCACCAAGACCTTTGTAGCGGTCAGCCTCGACGTTCGAGCCGCCAAGCTCCTCGATATATCTGTCGCGCTCCTCGTCGGAGAAGGCGTAGCGCTCCGTGCCGTTCTTGCCGCGCTTGTAGACCTTGTAAAGCGGGGGCTGTGCAAGGTAGACGTGACCGTTTTCTATAAGGGGCTTCATGTGGCGGAAGAAGAAGGTCAGAAGGAGTATTCTGATGTGAGAGCCGTCAACGTCGGCATCCGCCATTATGATTATCTTGCCGTAGCGCAGCTTTGTAAGGTCGAAATCCTCGCCTATTCCGCAACCGAGCGCCTGAACGATGGGGATTATCGAAACGTTGGAGTATACCTTGTCAAGTCGGCTCTTTTCGACGTTCAAGACCTTACCGCGAAGGGGAAGGATAGCTTGGAATTTCGAGTCGCGGCCGCCCTTTGCCGAGCCTCCTGCGGAGTCTCCCTCGACGAGATATATCTCGGTAAGCGCCGCGTCGCGCTCCTGACAGTCGGCAAGCTTGCCGGGGAGAGTAGAGCCTTCAAGCAGTCCCTTGCGGCGGATATTTTCCCTTGCCTTTCTCGCCGCCTCGCGTGCGCGGGACGCGGCAAGTGCCTTTTCGATTATAGCCTTGGCGGTGGCGGGATGCTCCTCGAAATACTCGGTCAGCTTTATCATCACGGTGCTGTCGACGAGCGTGCGGATGTCGGAGTTACCAAGCTTTGCCTTGGTCTGCGACTCGAACTGCGCGTTTTCAAGCTTAACGCTGATAATTGCGCATATACCCTCGCGCACGTCCTCGCCGCTGAGCGGCTTTGAGCCGTCCTTGATGATGCCCTTTTTCTTTGCGTAGTTGTTTATTACCCTCGTCAGCGCGGATTTGAAGCCCGTTTCGTGCGTACCGCCCTCGATGGTGTTCATATTGTTTGCGAAGGTCAGTATCGTTTCGTTGTACGAGGTGTTGTATTGCAGGGCAATTTCTGCCTGCGACGTGCCCTTTTCGCCGCGCATATAGATAACGTCCTCGTGGACTGCCTCGTTGTGGCGCTGTGCGTTAAGATAAGTCACGAAATTGCGTATACCGCCCTCGAATTGCAGGTCAGTGGACTTGCCGCCCGCCTCGGGGCGCGCGTCGGTAAGGAGTATGCGCACGCCCGCGTTAAGGAACGCCTGCTCGCGCATACGGTTAAGCAGCGTATCGTAATCGAATATCGTAGTTTCAAATATCTCGCCGTCGGGCTTGAACGTTACCGTTACGCCGTGCGCCTTTTCGCCCTCGGCAACGGGACCGAGGCAGGTAAAGGGACGCGCGACCGCGCCGTGCTCAAAGCGCTCGGTGTATTTTACGCCGTCGTAAACGTCGACGACCTCAAGCCACTCGGAAAGCGCGTTAACTACCGACGCGCCAACGCCGTGCAGACCGCCCGCTATCTTGTAGCCGTCGCCGCCGAATTTACCGCCCGCGTGAAGAATGGTATATACAACCTCAAGCGTGGGAATGCCCTGCGTGGGGTGGATACCTGCGGGGATACCGCGTCCGTTATCCTCGATAGTAATACTGTCGTCGGGGTTTACGGTAACCTTAATAAGATCGCAATGTCCTGCCAGCGCCTCGTCAATGGAGTTATCGACTATCTCGTTTACAAGGTGGTGCAAGCCGCGCACCGAGGTAGTACCGATATACATACCGGGGCGTTTTCTTACAGCCTCAAGGCCTTCAAGGACTTGGATCTGACTTTCCGTATAGGCGTTGTCGTCCACCACGGTATTCAGCTCGCCGCCCTCGTCAAGCTCGATGATTTCGGGGGCTTCCTCGACCTCTGTGACCTCCTCCTCCGATGTCAAAATTTCAATTTCGGGAGTCTTTTTTTCTTCCGTCATTTTTGTAACCGTACCTTTCAAATACTTTATTACTATTATAAACTTTATTTTTTGCTTGTGCCTGACAGTTTTGTGTCAGAAAAAGTCTAAAAAATCTCAAATAGTCTCAATTATCCATTCTTCCGACGAGCGCCGAGGTGGAAAGTGTGGAAAAGCACACGCGCGTGCCTTCGGCGGTTCTGTAGAGGATGAAGGATTTTGGGATATCGTCGCCCGCGGACTCGACCTCTCCGCGCTTTTCGGCGGCGGCGAGGTATTTTTTCGTTATGGGCGATGACAGCGTGGCGTTGTCGGTGTCAAAAATACCGATAACGTCCTTTTTTCTTATATTTTTGTTGTTTCCCGCGTGTAAAAACATTTTTTTACCTACACGTTTCTGTTTATTTTTTTCATTAAATCATCCCAAGAAGGATTTTTCTCGTTTATCAAGGCTTCTTTTTTCGCTCTTGAAAATTTTTTCAGCTTTTTTTCTCTGATAATTGCGCTTACAGGGTGATTGAAATGTTCAAGGTAAACTAATTTCGTAACGTTGTATCGTGCCGTAAAGCCGTCGATCTTACCTTGCGAATGCTCGTGCATACGGCGATAAATGTTATTCGTAACTCCAATGTATAAAACTCTGTTGCTTTTATTGGTTAAAATGTAAACGTAATAATTATCCATCAGAGCAACCTCTATAGTTATCACAAACGCTTCATTGGGGGCGGGAATAGCGCACTCCCTTGCGTCATACCGATTGAACTTCATTGGGAGCGGGAACTGCGTACTCTTTAGCGTCATCCCGCAGACGCGGCGCAATGTTCTGCGACGCGGCAAGTGGATCTCACAAAAATACCGCAGTATTTTTGCGCCCTATGTTCGCACCCGACTTTTCCATTGCGGACTCTCGGCGTGTGCTTTGGCTTTTATCGTTTGCGTAGCGGTCAGTGCGAACATCAAGCGCCGTTTTTCTGCGGAAAAACGGCGAGATTCGCTCGCTCCGCCTCGAAGCAGCTCGGCGTAGCTTCGGAATGACGCTAAAGGGTTCGCCATTCCCGCCACCTTAACGCATATCAATACGCTAAAAATCGCTTTTCTTCTCAATAGGAATGCTTTTTGCTTTGCAAAAAGCCACCGAAATTATTCATTATTCATCATTCATTATTCATTTGCTATTTGCCTTGCGGCAAATAGCAGCCTTTCTCCACGTTTATCACGTTCACGCTCGTGCCGAGGTCGACGTCGCCGCACGCGGTCATTATCACCTGCCCGCGCTTCATACGCTCGGTCAGGTACTCCCTGCGCGTCGCGTCAAGCTCCGAAAACACGTCGTCAAGCAACAAAACAGGCTCTTCACCCGTATCACGCATCGAAATTCGGCTCTCCGACAGCTTAAGACCGAGCGCTAACGAGCGTTGCTGTCCCTGAGAGGCGTAAAGACGCGCGCTTTTGCCGTTTAGCCTTATATCCACGTCGTCCTTGTGTATGCCCCAAAGCGTTGCTCCTGCGGCGATCTCGCGCTCGTGGGACGACATAAGGCGGGATAAGAATACTTCCTCGCATTTTTTTACGTCCTCGGCGGTGCTTCTGTCTATTTTGAAGGAAAAATCATATTCAAGCGACGGGATCTCTCTGTCCCCCGTCATTTCCGCAAAGCACTCCTTTAGCTCTTGTTCGACCATAGCGAGGTATTTAAGGCGCGAGCGCGTGATGCTTGCCGCCTCGTGCGCAAGCTGCTGCGACCAAAATTCCACCGTCGCGTCAAAACTGCGCCTATCGGCGACGGCGTTCTTTATCAGCTTGTTTCTCTGCGCCAAAATGTGATTATATCGCTGGAGCGAGCGCAGATAAAGCGGACGGAGCTGACTTATCGCCACGTCAAGATAGCCGCGCCGCATCGACGGGCCCTCTTTTATGATGTTCAAGTGTTCGGGGCAGAAAAGAACCGCCCTGAACGCGCCTATCATCTCGGACATACGGCTTATTTTTACGCCGTTTTGCTCAACGTGACGAAGCTTGTCGCGGAAAAAATCTATTTTAATGTTCTGCTCGCGCACGCTGTCGCAAAAATCGAGCGATAGCGAGGCGTGTTTCGAGTCAAAGCGGATAAATTCGCCCTCTTTTGCCCCTCGGAACGATTTTCCGAGCGAGAAAAAGCAGACCGCCTCAAGCAGATTAGTCTTTCCCTGCGCGTTGTTGCCGTACAAGAGATTGACTCCGCCCGTAAATTCTACCGTCGCGGACTCGATGTTTCTGAAATTTTCAGCCTTTATTCTTTTAGCTTCCATATTTTAAGTGCAAAGTGCAGAGTGCAAAGTGCAAAGTTTCGGACAATTTCCTCGCCCTGCTCGGAAATTTCCATTTAAATATAAATTTAAATCAATAAATGCGATTTGATGAATGAATTTAAACGATTTTTTCTCTTTTGAGTAATCGCAATCGCTTCATTTGGAGCGGGAATGGCGCACACTCTCGCGTCATACCGATTGAACTTCATTGGGAGCGGGAATATCGCAATTTCTCGCGTCATTCCGAAGGCGAAGCACGCTGTTCCGTGCTGAGCCGAGCGAATCTCGCAAAAATACCGCAGTATTTTTGCGCTTGATGTTCGCACCAAACTTGTCCTTTTCGGACTCCCGCCGTGTGCTACGGCTACGATAAAAAGCGGCGGTTCGCGTTAGCCTCCCTGCGGAGGGAGGGGGACCGCGAAGCGGTGGAAGGAGCCTGCGCCTTGATGGAACGAGTGATTGTGGTATTGTCGCGCACTCTCCTTCAGTCTCGCGTTCGCTCGACAGCTCTCGCCTCGGCTCGGTCACGCTCGGGCTCTGACACCACCCCGTGGTGTC
>JAZPZM010000162.1:0-2968 GCA_045544735.1 Eubacteriales bacterium | reverse complement strand
GAGCTGTGACGAGGGCGGCGAGTATGAGATTACATCCTCCGATAAGGAGAGCCGCGGAACGTCGGTCATTATGCACATTTCTGAGGAAGAAAGCGAATATCTTGAACCTTCAAGGATAAAAGGAATATTGGACAAATATTGCGCTTTTATGCCCGTCCCGATCTACTTTGAAGGCGGCGACGAGGATGAAAGCAAGATAGTCAACGACACCCTGCCATTGTGGGCAAGAAATCCCTCCGATATTTCAAAAGAGGAATATAACGAGTTTTATCACAAGCTCTTTACGGACGCTGACGATCCTCTTTTCTATATCCACATAAATGCGGTCTACCCGCTCAACTTCAAGGGCGTTCTCTACTTCCCCCGCGTTCGCAACGAGGCTCAGTCGCTTGAGGGCGAGATAAAGCTTTTCTACAACCACGTATTCGTTGCGGATAACATAAAAGAAGTCCTTCCCGACTATCTGATCATGCTCCGCGGTGCGCTTGATTGTCCGGAGCTTCCGCTTAACGTATCGAGAAGCTATCTGCAGGACAACGCATACGTAAAAAAGATCTCGCAGTACATCGTAAAGAAAGTTGCGGATAAGCTGGCATCTCTTGCGCTTAACGACAGAGAAAATTACGAAAATCTGTACGGAGATATCAGGCTATTCCTCGAATACGCATGTATGCGCGAGAGAAAGTTCTACGACCGCGCAAAGGACAGTCTGCTTCTGCGCCTTACCGACGGCACGTCCTGCACATTTACGGAATACCTCGACGGCGCAAAGGATAAGCACGAGGGCGTGATATATTATGCCAACGACACGGCGCTTCAATCCCAGTACGTCTCTATGATGAACGCCGAAAACGTCAAGGTAGCGCTATTCGACCTTGTGATAGACACACAATACATGAGCGCGATCGAGCAATATCGCAACGACGTAAAATTCGTAAGGGTGGATTCCGGCGTCGCTTCGGCGGTAAAGAGCGAAGATGAGAAAACGGAAATACCCGAAAGCATCGTTTCCCTTTTCCGCAAAATAGCCAAGGATGAAAAGCTGACGGTATGCGCCGAGGCGCTCAAAAACGCCGACGTTCCCGCTCTGCTTTCGGTAAGTGAGGAATCCCGCAGATTTGAGGATATGATGAGAATGTACGCCGCCCCCGGTGCAGATATGCCCACATACCCGCTCGACTACACGCTCACGCTCAACCCCTCGTCCGAGCTTTATACAAAGCTTGTAGAGCTTGCGGGTGATGGAGAAATCGCGGAGGATAGCAAGGCGTACACCTACGCTTCCTTTATTTATCAGCTTGCGCGTCTGTCGCAGAAAAAGCTCACGGCTGACGAGCTTACCGAGCTTCTTTCCGACGGCTACAAGCTACTGAAAATGATATGAGGTAAAGAATGAAAAGTTACAAATATATGACTCGCGGAGTTTGCTCGCGCTCGATAACCGTCACTCTTGCGGATGACGGAACGATAGAAAACGTCAGCTTCGAGGGTGGCTGCAGCGGAAACACGCAGGGCGTTGCCGCGCTTGCAAGAGGTATGACGCCCGACGAGGCTATCTCAAGGCTTGAGGGCATAAGATGCGGTTTCAAGCCCACGTCGTGCCCGGACCAGCTTGCGAAGGCTCTGCGACAGATGACCGAGGAATGATACGCGCGGCGCTCCTTTGCGGCGGCGCATCGCCAAAGCGCGAGAGCCTACCCGAAGGTATTGATATCGTCGCGACACTTGATGCGTCGGGAAGCGATAAAACGCTTGCCGACGAGATCAGGCAATATGACGCGGTAGTTCTGCACGAACTTCCAACAGACATTCGCAACAGAATAGTAAAGCTTTGCTTTGATATCGGTGCAGAGGTATATCTTACACCGAAGCCCGACGATATCGCGTGGGGCGAGGGTGATGGCGAATTTTATCGCCTTCCGCGGCGCGGATTTTCAAAGAGAAAGGCTTTTTTAAAGCGTTTATTTGACCTTGTTGTGAGCATTTTAATGCTCGCACTCACGCTTCCCCTCTCGCTCGTTATTGCGCTTGCAATAAAGCTTTGCGACGGCGGACCCGTGTTGTTCAAGCAACGGAGAATGACGCTCGGCGGCAAGGAATTTGATATAATAAAATTCAGAAGTATGGTCACGAATGCGGAAGCTGACGGCGTTGCCACCCCCGCAACGAACGATGACGCAAGGATAACGCGCGTGGGACGGTTCATTCGCGCCACGGGGCTTGACGAGCTACCGCAGCTGATAAATATAATAAAGGGCGATATGAGCATTGTCGGTCCACGTCCCGAAAGGGTCGAGCATATCCGCGCATACTGTGAACGGCTCCCTGAATTCGCATATCGCTTTAAGGTCAAGGGCGGGCTTACGGGATACGCGCAAATATACGGCAGGTACGATACTCCGCCCTATCAGAAGCTGAGATTGGATCTGTTTTACATTGAAAATCATTCATTTTTGCTTGATATTAAACTGATCCTCTTGACGGCGCGAGCCGTTTTCAAGAAAAGGATGCAATAACAACGCCGTGCGGCGCGCGGTGTTGTTATTGCAAAAATTGAGTAAAATTTTTAAAAAGGTATTGCTTTTTGTATCACTGTATGATATAATGAACAAGCAAACAAACGGAGGCGTAGCTCAGTTGGTCAGAGCGCACGGTTCACATCCGTGAGGTCGAGAGTTCGAGCCTCCCCGTCTCCACCAAAGGCAAGCCGCCACCAACTATCGGGAACGCGGTGTGCACAACAAAACATTCGGGGCATTAGCGCAGCTGGGAGCGCACAACACTGGCAGTGTTGGGGTCAGGGGTTCGAATCCCCTATGCTCCACCAGAACAAGCAAATCCGAACTGTTTCGTTACGACGGAACTGTTCGGATTTGTTTTTTACTTTGATTATCCATATTAAAAGATACCGCCGAGAGCAACCAAACGGTTACTCTCGGCGGTAATATTTATATGTGTTTTATCAGCG
>JAZPZM010000161.1:0-14179 GCA_045544735.1 Eubacteriales bacterium | reverse complement strand
GAGAGCGTAGGTGGGCGTTTTGGTATATTTTAAATCAAAAAACGAAAGAAAAGCAAAGAAGTCGGAGGGATGGTTATCTCTCCACTTTCTTTTAGCGAATTTTTTGAGATTCATGGCAGCAAATTTAAGCCTTACCCAATTAGAGACTTGGGCGAGGCCGCGGTAAGGTGTATAACGCATAGCGTGTTTTTCTTTCGCATCCGCAAAGACACGCTCGATCGTCTCCTTGCGTTGCTTGTATAGGTCGGCATATTTGGGAGTGTATCTCGCATCGTCGGCAAGCTCCTCGTAATCCTTCCAGATATGTCTTTGCACGACCTTCACACAAGCCTTGGATTGCGTGCATAGATGTCTTGTCGGGCAGTTCTTGCATATCTCCGGATTGCTCTTGTATTCTCTGTATCCGTCTTTATTGGTCGTGCTGTATTCAAGCGTATGGTATTCCGGGCAAATGATGCAATCGTAGTGTTCATCGTAAACATATTTCCACCATTCGTGTCCGCCATCCATAGTCATGGGCCTTTTGTAAGCTGTACTGAGAACTCTGTTGTCGTCAAATACTTTCTTGCAAATATGAGGTGTTTTGTATGCGCTGTCTGCTACTACGGTCTCTACTTCGGGAAATTTTTCTGTTACTTTATCATATACGTCATCAAATGCTACGCTATCATGTACGTTTCCGGGGGTCACTACTGTTTCAAGAATATATCCGTGCTTATCGCAGGCAGTGTGAGCTTCGTATGCAAACTGTCTTTTGTGGTCACCCTTGACGAAAACCCCACTGTCGGGGTCGGTCACACTTTTGGTGACCGTCTTCATCTTCTTGCGGCGTTCCAACTTCTTTCTCGATGTGTTTTTGTTCGGCTTTGAAGGCTTGGGCGGCTCGTTGCTGTTATCCTCGTCCTCGAAAGGCTTTTTGCCGTGATCCTCTCGGTCGGCGTTAACTTCTTCCATAAGCTCCTTAGCGTATCTTTTAGATGCTATGGGAACTTCCTCTTGTATCTTCTTTTTGTTGTTTGCGTTTGCTTTGATGTGAGTTCCGTCTATGAATACGGCGGTTGGCGACAGATATCCTGCTCCTGCTATCTCATTCAATATCCAAGCAAATATCTGATCTACCGTTTCGCTTGTAAATCTATGCTTAAAGTTGTAGCTCAGTGTAGAGAAATGGGGTGTTTCATCCTGCAAACTATATCCGAGAAACCAACGGTATGCCATATTTACCTCTACCTCCGCCGCTGTTCTTCTTAGCGAAGGCAAACCGTACAGGTGTTGGATCAATACCATCTTCACCAACACTACAGGATCTATGCTCGGTCTACCATTGTCTTCGCAGTATAGCTCTTCTACCATTTCATAGATCTTGTTAAAATCTACCGCTGTGTCTATTTTTCTAAGCAAATGATCCTTTGGCACGAGGTCTTCAAGCCACACCATTTGCATTATTTCTCGTCCGTTTTGTCCTCTACTTAACATTTTTTCACCGCCTGTCTTTTCTTGCTTCTATTATACCATATTTTACGCAAAAAAGCCACCCTTTTGAGTGACTTTTTCGACAGACTGAAACCCAAAACAGACTCACCATTCGGTGAGTCTGTTTTGGGTTTAGTCAATTAAAATCCAACGTCATTCGGTTACGGGATGAGCGTAGAAGGCTGCCTCGAATGCCGCTTTTCTGAGCTTTGCGACGTTGCTTGCGCTAAGTCCTGCGGTATAAGTCAGCGCTCTGGTGTCCTCTCCAAACAAGGTAGCGTAGAAGGTATATGCTACAAGGAGAGAGCCGCTTGCGCTCGGGTGGAACAAATCGGATTGATAAACGTTTATAGAGGTGTTCTGGTAAATATCAAGCATTGCCACGCCTGCATAAACGACCTTTGCGCCGACCTCCTCGGCAATGGCGGTATAAGCCGCACGCAGTTTCATCTCCATTGCGGCGGTAGTGCCACCACAGCTTGAAAGCTTGGAATATCCAGCCTTATATCCCCAAGTTGAGTAGAGATAAAGCTCTGCTCCGTTAGCCTTGACCATTGCGGCAAGCTCGCGAACTGCGTTATTGAAGCGCGCGTTGTTCGTAATAGCACCGCTGCTCTGCTCTTGGAGAATAACTATATCGTATTTATTATTTTCAAGTGCGCTCTTTACCTTTGCGCCGTAGGTATCGTTTTCGTCGGCATACTCATATAGGTAATGACCGCCGTTGGTGATGGACGTTACGTTTACCTTATATCCGCCCTCCTTGCATATGCTTGCAAAATACTTTTCGGGCATCTCGTTATAGTAGGTAAAGCTGTTACCGATAAAGAGAATGTTGAGGGTCTGCGTCTTACTGCGGTCGGGGCTTATCTTACAGCCGCCCGTTACGAAATCGTAGAAGATACGAGCCGCCTCGCTATCGGTAAGTCTTGCGGCGTAGCGCGCGCCATCGGCATTGTAGTTGGGAATATGGAGCGCCTTTTCAGCGATAGTAAGTGCGCTTCCATTCGACCAGTCGACGTTATTGCCTGCCGCAAGCACGACGTCGATATCGCCTTCCGCCTTGACGAGAGTGCCAAGCTGTGCGGCGGAGGTGGAGCTGTTGCCGAGATTGCGGTATACTACGCTTATCTCGATTCCCATTTCAGCCGCATATTTCTCGAAATCAGCCTTTATAGTATTAGCGTAGCCGCTGCCTATACGGCGGGCGCTTATTGCTACTATAACGACCATACGCTCTTCTCCGCAAATATTGCAGATTGCGTCAGCATCGTTGGTGTAGGCGTGAGTGCAAGGCTCGCGGTCCTTGCCGCAAACGTTGCAGTTGTCATCCTCTTCGTTATCGTAAACGTGATCCGCCACCGTGCGCTCGTTGCCGCAAACGTTACAGGAAGCGTCGCAGGCATTATCGTAAACGTGAGCGGAGGCTACGCGCTTGATGCCGCAGGAGTTACAAGTGGTGTCGCAAGCATTGCTGAAAACGTGCGCAGGAACGGTGCGTACCGCTCCGCAAGCATTACAGCTCTTGTCGCAGTTGTTGTCATATGCGTGCGCAGACGGCGTGCGAGTAGCGCCGCAAACATTGCAATCCGCATCGCAGGCGTTATCGTAAAGGTGATAGCAACCGCCCGTGAGGAAATAGTAAAGGATAAGCGCGGCGGGCTTGTCGGTGAGAAGCGCGCCGTATCTCTTTCCGTCAGAGTTGTAGGTGCTCTTGTGAAGCTTCTTTGCAAGTATCTTAACACCCGCGGTGGAATCGATGTTAGCGCCTGCGGCAATAACAAAGTCAATATCGCCCGCGGTGTTTACGAGCTTGCCGAGCTGTGCGGCGGTGGTGGAGCTGTTGCCGAGCACTCTGTACTCGATCTCGCAAGTATAGCCCTTGCTTTCCATATATGCGGCGAAGGCATCGGCGATCTTCTTCTGATATCCCGAACCAACGTAGTGCTGATTGATACCAACGACTATCTTTCCAAAGTTGTTTATGCTTCTCTCGTGGTCGCAAATATTACAAAATGCGTCCTTGTCATTGTCGTAAACGTGATCGGCAACGGTGCGAGTTGCTCCGCAAACGTTACAATCCGCGTCGCAAGCGTTAGTGTAAACGTGTGCGCTTGCGGTGCGAGTCGCGCCGCAAACGTTACAGCTTGCATCACAAGCATTGGAGTAAACGTGAGCAGCAGGCGTGCGAGTTGCTCCGCAGGAATTGCAAGACGCGTCGCAGGCGTTATCGTAAACGTGTGCGCCTACGGTACGAGCCTCGCCGCAAACGTTGCATGCGGTATCGCAAGCGTTATCGTAAACGTGAGCGCTTGCGGTACGGGTAGTGCCGCAAACGTTACAGCTTGCGTCACAAGCATTGTCGTAAGTGTGTGCGCTTGCCGTGCGTGTAGCACCGCAGACGTTACAGCTTGCATCACAAGCGCCGCCGTAAACGTGTGCGCTTGCAGTACGGGTAGCGCCGCAAACGTTACAGCTTGCGTCGCAAGCGTTAGAGTAAACGTGCGCAGAGGGCGTGCGGGTCGCTCCGCAATCGTTACAAGTGGAGTCACAAGCGTTATCGTAAACGTGAACGACTACCTCGCGCACGAAGCCGCAAACGTTGCAGGTCGCATCGCTACTGTCGGTATAAACGTGCGCGGGAACGGTGCGCTTTGCTCCGCACGAATTGCAAGTAGCGTCGCAAGCGTTGTCATACGCGTGTGCGCTTGCCGTGCGAGTAGCTCCGCAAGCATTACAGGATGCGTCGCAAGCGTTAGAATAAACGTGGTAGCATCCGCCCGTCAGGAAATAGTAGAAGATAGCGGCGCCCGTGGTGTCGGTAAGAAGTGCGCCGTATCTCTTGCCGTCGGCGTTATAAGTGCTCTTGTGGAGCTTCTTTGCAAGTATCTTAACCCCAGCGGTGGAGTCGATGTTCTGACCTGCGGCAAGGACGAGGTCGATATCGCCTGCGGCATTGACGAGCTTGCCAAGCTGTGCGGCGGTAGTTGAGCTGTTGCCAAGCGTTCTGTATTCAATGTTAAAGACATAACCCTTTTCGATAGCGTAAGCTGCAAAGGCATCGGCAATCTTCTTCTGATATCCCGAGCCAATATAGTGCTGATTTACACCGATAACGATATCGTCAAGCTTGGTTACCGTTCTTGTTTTTCCGCAAGAGTTGCAGGTGGTGTCGGAAGCACTGCTATAGGCGTGAGCTGAAGGAGTGCGGGTAGCCGCGCATACGTTACAGGTGGCGTCGCACGCATTATCGTAAAGATGGTGGCAATCACCCGTCAAGAAATTATAAAGCAGTCTTGCGGCAAATTTGTCGGTAAGAAGCGCACCGTATCTCTTGCCGTCGGAGTTGTAGGTGCTCTTGTGCAGCTTCTTGGCGATTATCTTAACGCCTGCCGTGGAGTCGATGTTTAGTCCTGCGGCGAGAACGAAGTCGATATCACCTGCGGCGTTAATGAGCTTGCCGAGCTGTGCGGCGGTGGTGGAGCTGTTACCGAGCGTTCTGTACTCGATATTACAGGAATAGCCCAACTCCGCAAGGTGTTTTGCGAATGCATCCGCAATCTTCTTCTGGTAGCCTGAACCGATATAGTGCTCGTTTACGCCAACGACTATATCCTCAATAACAGTCGTATCTGCGGCGTGTGAGACTGATACCATCGAAGGTATCACCATCAGAAGCGCGAGAATGAACGAAAGAAGCTTTTTCATTTTTTCTCTCCTAAATGATTTATTTTGCCAATTACTTTTATTTTATCATCTTTTTCCAAAACTGTCAAGTGAAAATAATCAGTATACTAATAATTAATGTAGAAAATATCGCATTCTTCACAAAAAGTTCACCAAAAAGACGGCACGAAATGCTCGGACGAGATTGACATAATAGCTAATATATAGTATAATATATTCAATATTTTGGTTTGTAAGCGGAGGGAACGTTATGCCCCGTTTTTTTGTGGATAAAAGCAATATAGATATTACTGCAGGGCTAATAACCGTAGACGGCGAGGATGCAAGGCATATCTCACGCTCACTGCGTATGGCTGTGGGTGAGCAGATAACCGTTTGTGACGGCGAGGGAACGGAGCATATCTGCTCGCTTGAGCAGATAAGGGACAGCGGTTCGCTCTGCCGAATAATATCAAGCGCACCGTCCGTTGCCGAATCGCCATGCCGAATAAGCGTATATCAGGCGCTCGTCAAGGGCGACAGAATGGACATAGCCATTCAAAAAAGCGTAGAGTTCGGCGCGTACGAGATACGCCCGTTTGAAGCGTCGCGCTGTATCGTAAAAAGCAAGGGGGACGACGGCGCAAAATCGGCGCGCCGCAGTAAGATCGCGCTTGAGGCGGCAAAGCAATGCGGGCGCGGAATAATTCCCAAGGTCTTGCCCGTGGCATCCTTTTCCGAAATGCTCAAAGCGGCATCCGAAGCACAGCTTGCGATCTTTTGCTACGAGGACGAGCATACGCTAAAACTCGGCACGCTTCTCTCCTCCCTCTCCTCTCCCCCCGACACCGTGGCGATAGTCATAGGTCCGGAGGGCGGATTTTCGCCCGACGAAGCCAAGCGCGCAACGGATGCGGGGCTTCGCTCGGTAAGCCTTGGCTCGCGCATACTGCGCACCGAGAGCGCGGCGGCGTTCGCGCTTGCTTGCATAGCCGAGGAGTTTGAGTTAAAATAAGCCTCAAACACCCGTTTTTAATAGGCTTCGGAATTATTTACAAAAAAATAGTGTCGAAATTAGAAATAATATTCAAAAACCTATTGAAATTCTACAAATTTTATTGTAAAATATAGGACAGTATACACAAAACCACTAACTATCAGAATCAGGAGTAAAAAAAATGTCCAACAGATTGTTTCAAGGCGTAATCCATCAGATGAAGGATACGGTTGACCGTACCATCGGAGTTATTGACGAAAACGGCATTATTATCGCTTGCTCTGAACTTGCCAAAATCGGCGAAGCTCGTCTTGGCGTGCGCGACGAGATCATATATTCCGTATCTCCCGAGGTGTACCGTAAGAACGGCTTCACCTACCGCCCCATCGGTCACGGCATAAAGGCGGAATACATCGTGTTCGTTGAAGGCGAGGATCAACTTTCCGAGATAATTTCCAAAACTCTGTCCATCTCCTTTACGAATATGAAGAACCTTTACGACGAGAAATACGACAAGGGCTCTTTCATTAAGAACATAATTCTTGACAACATCCTGCCCAGCGACGTTTACATCAAATCCAAGGAGCTTCATTTCAACACCGACGAAAGCCGCGTTGTTTTCCTTATTAAGTTCTACGGCAAGACGGATATGATGCCCTTTGAAATGCTGCAGAATATGTTCCCCGATAAGTCGCACGACTACATTATCAGCGTAGGCGACAGAGACGTTGTGCTCGTTAAGGACGTTAAGAACGGCACGGATTGCCGCGAGAATGAAAAGACCGCAACCAAGATCGCCGATACGCTCAGCTCCGAGTTCTTTGCAAAGGTATCCATCGGTATCTCCACCGTCGTAAGCAACATAAAGGATCTTGCAAACGCATACAAGGAAGCTCAGGTAGCTCTTGACGTGGGCAAGGTCTTTGAGACCGAAAAGAACATCATCAGCTACGAGAACCTCGGCATCGGTCGTCTGATCTATCAGCTTCCCACCACGCTTTGCGAGATGTTCCTTTCCGAAGTATTTAAGAACGGCAGCCTTGACTCGCTCGATCAGGAAACGCTTATGACCATTCAGGCGTTCTTTGAGAACAACCTTAACGTTTCCGAGACCTCTCGCAAGCTTTTCGTTCACAGAAACACTCTCGTTTACAGACTTGAAAAGATACGCAAGCTCACGGGTCTTGACCTGCGCGAGTTTGAGCACGCAATAACCTTCAAGGTTGCGCTTATGGTTAAAAAGTACCTCTCTACCAAGCCCGTAAAGTATTAAAATGATTGAATTTATAGACGTAAGAAAAGAATATTCCGACGTTTCTGCGCTCGACGAGGTATCCTTCCGCATTGAGGACGGCGAGTTCGTGTTCATAATAGGACATTCGGGCGCGGGAAAAACGACGCTTACCAAACTGCTTCTGCTTCAAGAAAAAATATCGTCGGGCTCGATCGTGGTAAACGGCACGGATATTACCAAACTCCCCGAACGCGCTATTCCCTACTACCGACGCACGGTAGGAACGGTTTTTCAGGATTTCCGTCTTTTTAAGGACAAGACCGCTTATGAAAACGTAGCCTTCGCCATGCGCGTTATCGGAACACCCGGCAAAGAGATACGAGAGCGCGTCCCTGCCCTTTTGAAAATAGTTTCCATGGCGGATAAGGCAAAGCACTTCCCGTCCGAAATGTCGGGCGGTGAGCAGCAAAGAATAGCTCTTGCGCGTGCGCTTGCCAACAACCCCGATATTATAATCGCCGACGAGCCTACGGGTAATATTGACCCTACGATGAGCAAGGTCATTATGAATATGCTTTTGAAGATCAACAAAAAGCTTGGCAAGACCGTTATCGTGGTAACGCACGACAATAGCTTTATCGAGCGTCTCGGTCAGCGCGTTATTACCATAAAGAACGGCAGAGTTGCCTCCGATATTCCCGCAACGGCAAAGGAGGAATCCGATGAATAACACCACCGCCCCCAAGAAAGCTCGCCGTGGCTACAATCCCTTTTATTTCGTGCTTGAGGCGCTTCGCTCCTTTTGGCGAAATCGCGTTATGGGAATTGCATCCATATTCGTTTTGACATCTTGCCTTATTCTCGTCGGAGCATTTGGACTTCTGATACATAACATTGATATAAATCTTGATAAGATAGGATCGCTTAACGAGATAGTTATCTTCCTTGAATACGATCTTACCGAGGACCAAGTAAATACGATAGGCTCGGATATTCAGAAGCTTGAAAACGTTTCTCACGTTGAGCTGATCAGCAAGAGTCAGGGGTTCGCTGAAATGAAGGAAACCTACCCCGAATACGCAGAGCTTTTCGCGGAAATGGAAAAAAGAGAGGACAATCCCCTCTCCGATTCCTTTATCGTTTCTTATATCGATGCCGAAACCGTACACGATCTTGAATACACCCTGCAAAGCATACCCGGCGTGCGCACGGTAAACAACCGACTTGATTACGCCGTTACGATAGCGAACCTGAAAAGTGTAGTATCCATCGTGTTCGTGTGGTTTTTCGTACTTCTTCTTGCGGTAAGCATCTTCGTTATATTCAACACCATCAAGCTTGCCGTTCACGGACGCAAGGCGGAGATAAGCATTATGCGTCATATCGGCGCAACCAAGGGATTCATTATTACGCCGTTTATTATCGAGGGCGTAATGATAGGACTCATATCCTCCATCGTGGCTTTTACCACCGATACGATAATTTACGCCGTTCTCGTTAAAAAAGGCGCAGAAAGCTTTAAAATGCTCGAATTAGTTGAGCCCGGATTGGTGAATATTATTATGCTGTTGGCTTTTCTTGCCATCGGAATCATCACGGGTGCGCTCGCGAGCGTATTGTCTCTGCGCAAAAATCTCCATCACTAATCCCCATCGAAAGGATATTATATGAAACTAACGATACGTTTAATATCTCTCGTTTTAGCGTCTATCCTGCTTTGCCTTACGGTATCCGTTCCGATTTTAGCAAAAAAGGTATCCTATAACGATATCAAAAACCAAACCACCGAAGAGCTTAAGGCTCAGCTTGCAGAATTTGATGCTATAAAAAAGGAGCTAAAAGCTCAGCTTGATGCCGCAGAGGATCTTCAAGCTACCGCGCAGGAAAAGCGAACCATATATCTCACGCTACAATCCGTTTACGCCGACGAGATCGCCATACTCAACGCTCAACTTGAGGGCTCGGAGGAGGCTTTAAAAACCGTAAACGAGGAAATTGCCCAAATCTCCGCCGAATACGAGGACGTATACGAACAGCTCCAGACCGTTATTCGTATGACGTACGAGGGCGAGGATGCAAGCTACCTCTCTCTTATATTCGGAGCATCCAGCATATCCGACCTGTTTGCAAGGCTCGAACGCGCCTCCGCGCTTATAAGCTACAACAACGACCTTATGGAGCAGCTTAAAGAAACGAAAAAAGCCGCTGATATAAAGGCTGCGGAGCTTAACGAAAAAAAGAAGCAGCAAGCGGAAGCTCTTGCCGTTGTAGAAAACAAGCAGGCGGAAATAGATGCTTGGAACGCCGAAAACGAGAAGGCGCTTCTTGAAATTGAGGCAGAGCTTGACAAGCTCGTTGGTGAGTATGAAGATTACGACGAGCGTGCAGACGTTATCAAGGATGAATTTCAACAGATGGTCGATGCGCTTATTAAAAAGGAAGAAGAGCGCATAAAATCCGAGGAGGAAAAACGCAAGCAGGAGGAGATAGCCGCCGCAAACGCTAAAAACGGCTACCTTTGGCCCCTTCCCACGTCCTACACAAGACTCTCCTCCACGTTTAATGAAAAAAGAACCATCAACTCTTTGGGCTACGTCAACCGCGTGCACTATGGTATAGATATTCCCGCTCCGGGCGGAACTCCCATCTATGCTACTAAAGCGGGCAAGGTGCTTACCGCAAAATACAGCTCAGGCTACGGATATTACGTGATACTTGACCACGGAGACGGCGTGACGTCGCTTTACGCGCATTGCTCAAAGCTCCTTGTATCCAAGGGTGATATCGTTAAGCGCGGTGACACTATCGCCAAGGTTGGCACGACGGGAAGCTCTACGGGCAACCACCTGCATCTTGAGATCAGAGTAAAAGGTGTAAGGAAAGACCCGCTTGATTATGTTAAAAAGCCCTAATCGCACTGCACTATTTAACAAGGACAACAAATGACAAAGAAAATTTCATTTTCCGCTTTCGTGCTCGGCTTGATCGTCGCAATGCTTTTCGCATTTATGAGCGGTTTTGCCATTGCGGACAACGCGGCGCAGGGCGGCGCCATTAACCAGATTCCGCCCGCCAACACGCCGTCTGTCAGCTCGGATAAGCTAACCCAGCTTGCACAGATCATCAACGCCTACTCATACTACGAGATAGACGAGGAAACACTCTGCAAGGCTCTGGTTGACGGATTTTCAAACGTCGTCGGCGACGACTATATGCGATATTACACCGCCGAGGAGTTTAAAGCACTTGCGGATAGCACGAACGGCTCTACACAAGGCATTGGCATTACGATTATAAACAATCAGGAATTAAATTGCATAGAGGTCGTCCTCGTAAGCGCAAACTCTCCTGCCGCCAAGGCGGGAATCCAAATCGGAGACCTCATAACCCACGTTGGCATAGGCGAATCGAAGGAAAGCGTCGCCACACTTGGCTACGATAAAGCGTATGAAAAGCTTTTGGGAGTTGCGGGAACTTACGCGCAATTTACCGTTAAGCGCGGCGATGAGGAAATAGAATTCAGCGTCGAAAGAGTTGCATTCACCGCCGACTCGGTCGTCTACCACGTATGTGAGACGGATGCAAGCGTTGGAATTATAAGAATTATGGACTTTAACCTCCCTACCCCCAAGCAATTCTGCGCGGCTATGGATGCACTGATCGCCGCGGGATGCACGCGCTTTGTTTTTGACGTAAGAAGCAATCCCGGCGGAGACCTGCGCTCCATCGGCGCGGTACTAAGCTATATGCTGAACAAGGACGACGTGTTCATTCGCACTGCCGACAGAGTGGGCGAATTTTCCGACGAAAAGGTCAGAGTTATAACGGAGCTCACGGGCGGCTACGAGGGCTGTAACGTTTCGGAGTCCGATATTGGCAAATACCGTGAGTACGTTCTCGGCAAAAGCGCCGTAATAACCAACGGAAACACGGCAAGCGCCGCCGAGCTTTTCACAAGCGCGCTGATGGATTACGATATTGCCACCGTCGTGGGAACTAAGACCTACGGCAAGGGCAGTATGCAAAGTGTTATTTCTTTAGCTTTATTCGGCTTTGATGGCGGCATTAAGCTGACTACAAAAAAATACTTCCCACCCATATCCGAGGGCTATGACGGTATCGGAATTTTCCCCGACGTCCAAATAGAACTTGACGATGCTTTGAAAAATAAAAATTTATATACAATATCCGATGCAGAGGACAATCAGCTTCAAGCTGCCATTACCGCGATCGGAAATAAATGAACGGAGAATACAGATATGTCTAACAAGAATGCAATGTACTACACCCAAGAAGGCTATGACACCCTTGTCAACGAGCTTAACTATCTGAAAAACACCCGCCGCGCCGAGATCGCGCACGACATCGAGGTCGCAAGAGGCTTTGGTGACCTTTCCGAGAACGCAGAATACGATGAGGCAAGAAACGAGCAGGCGAAGGTCGAGGCTCGCATTAAGGAGCTTGATGAAAAGATCCGTCACGCTATTATCGTTGACGAAAGCACTATTGATAGCGATATTATTTCGGTAGGCTCTACCGTTACCGTTTACGATCACGATATGGAGAGCGAGGAGGTATACAGCATCGTTGGTTCTAACGAGGTAGACCCCGTTGCAAACCGCATTTCTGACCTCTCCCCCATCGGTCGCGCTCTTATGGGTAAGCACGCAGGCGTGTCCGTAACAGTTGACGCGCCGAGCGGAAGCTTCGTGCTTGATATCAAGAGCGTAACCAGAACCAAGAACAAGTAATCACCGAAAGGATCTGACTATGGCAGAAGAAATTATCAATCAGGAAACCGTAGCGGAGGAAGAGGTCGACGTTGGCTCGATATTCAAGATCCGCCGCGAAAAGCTCGCCGCACTCGTTGAGGCAGGCCAGAACCCCTTTGAAAAGGTAAAATACGACATTGACGCTTACTCCACGGATATAAAGGACAAGTTTGACGAGTACGAGAACAAGACCGTCCGCATTGCAGGACGCATTATGAGCCGCCGCGATATGGGCAAGGCAAACTTTATCGACATTGCCGACGGCAAGGGCAGAATACAGTGCTATATCAGAATAAACGACGTAGGCGAGGACGTTTTTGAAGAATACCGCAAGTGGGATATCGGTGACATTATCGGACTTGAGGGCTTTGTTTTCCGCACCCGCCGAGGCGAGATCTCCGTTCACGCGCAGTCTATGGAGCTTCTTGCAAAATCGCTCCTTCCCCTCCCCGAAAAGTATCACGGTCTTACCAACACGGATATGCGTTACCGCCAGAGATACGTTGACCTCATCGTTAACCCCGAGGTCAAGGATACCTTTGTAAAGCGTTCGCTGATCCTCCGCGAGCTTCGCTCCTTCCTTGACTCCAAGGGCTTTTTGGAGGTCGATACTCCCATACTTACCCCCTTTGAGATCGGCGCATCCGCACGCCCCTTCTATACGCACCACAACACGCTTGATATGGATATGGTTCTCCGCATTGAGACCGAGCTTTATCTGAAGCGTCTCGTCGTTGGCGGTATGGATAAGGTGTACGAAGTTGGACGTATCTTCAGAAACGAGGGTATGGACACCAAGCACAACCCCGAGTTCACCTCGATCGAGCTTTATCAGGCTTACACCGATTACCACGGTATGATGGACCTCGTTGAGGAGATGATGAAGACTGTCGCTATGAACGTTTGCGGCACGCTTACCATTAACTATCAGGGTAAGGAGATCGATCTTTCTCATTGGGAAAGACTCACGATGGTCGAGGCTGTCAAGAAGTATTCGGGCGTAGACTTCGATGCTATCGCTACGGATGAGGAGGCTATCGCCATAGCCAAGGAGAAGCACGTCGAGCTTCCCGCGGTTAAGACCAAGGGTGCAATACTCGTTGAGTTCTTCGACGCTTTCGTTGAGGAAAACCTCATTCAGCCCACGTTCATTTACGATTATCCCGTTGAGAACAGCCCGCTTGCAAAGCGCAAGCCGTCAAATCCCGCGTTTACCGAGAGATTTGAGTACTTCATCAACGCTACCGAGTTTGGAAACGCATTCTCCGAGCTTAACGATCCCATAGACCAGAAGGAACGCTTTGAGCGTCAGGTTGCCGAGAGAAAGGCTCAAGAGCCCGACTGCCGCGCACAAGTCGATTACGACTACATCACCGCGCTTGAGTACGGTCTGCCCCCCACAGGCGGACTTGGATTTGGAGTTGACAGACTCGTTATGCTCCTTACCGACAGCGCGTCCATCCGCGACGTTCTGCTCTTCCCCACGATGAAGCCGTTGGACTAATAAGACATCGGCAGATGAACCGTCCCAATTTGTGCGGACAGTACAAAAGCCCACTGTAGATAGTATATTTAATAATTAAACAAATAAAAGGAGTATGTTTTTTTCGTACTCCTTTTTGCATATTTTCCCACGCAAGGGATAGCGTGTTACATCTTTCAGGCGTGCTTTCGGGCGGTAATAAGCCTCCCTTGTCTAAAGGGAGCATTTGGGCTGTGCGTCCCGAAAGTCCGTCTTATTTTCCTGACAAACACTGCTTTTGAGGACACAAAAGCGAAGCCCCGCACAAGGCGGGGCATAAATTTATTCGTTAATAAGGCATTGAAAATCTTCACGTTCGCGCAGAACATCAAAAATTGTATTTTCCAGAACTTCTTTTCTCCAACTATCCACTAATAGGCTTTCAATGCGGGAATCCGTGTAGTCATCTTCATAATGATCAAGCAACAAACAAGTAAATTTACCATTTCGTTTTTCCTTTACTTTATCATATTCTACTGCGTATTCCTTCGCTTGCTTCAAAAGATGAATTGCTT
>JAZPZM010000160.1:0-18478 GCA_045544735.1 Eubacteriales bacterium | reverse complement strand
TTCGCACCGGACTGATTTATTGGGGTGCAGCACCAAAAATTGCGGCTATGCACTATCAAAAGGCGGTTGCGCAACTTTGCCTCCCTGCGGAGGGAGCCTAACTCTAATCGTCGCTTTTTTGCATAGCCGTAGCACACGGCGAAAGTCCGAAAGGGGCAAGTCTGGTGCTAACATCAAGCGCAAAAATTCTGCGGAATTTTTGCGAGATTCGCTCGTTCTGACTCGAAGTAGCTCGTCAGAACTTCGGAATGACGCTGAAAATTGCGCCAACCCCGCTCCCATTAAAGCATTTGCGCGCCGCGTCTGCGGGATGTCGCAGGTGTGTGCGCTATCCCCACTCTCTTTAAAAAACTTCGGGATGACGCTAAAAAGCAAAAAGCATTCAATAAAATAAAATGTGGTTGAAGCCGAGGCTTCAACCACATTTTTTCCTTAACATTTGCCCGAAGGGCAAATACTTCACTGCGGCGAAGCCGCAACTTCACTTGCGAAGCAAACTTCACTCGCCCGAAGGGCGAACTTCATTGAAAACACCGCAGGTGTTTTCAATACTCTCTTCTTCCCTCAAACGCGCGGGAAAGGGTGTATTCGTCGGCAAACTCAAGCTCGCCGCCGACGGGAATACCGTTGGCAATCCGAGTGACCTTGATGCCGCACGGCTTAAGTAGCCGCGCGATATACATAGCCGTCGCCTCACCCTCGGCGGTGGGGTTGGTTGCGATTATCACTTCCGCGACCTCGTCGGACTGCGCAATACGCTCGATAAGCTCGCGCAGACGAATGTTTTCGGGAGTTATGCCCTGCATCGGCGAGATAAGCCCGTGAAGAACGTGGTAAACGCCCCTGTATTCCCGCACCTTTTCGATAGCAAGCAGGGATTTCGTGTCCTGAACCACGCAAATAACGCTCCTGTCGCGGCTCTCGTCAGCACAAACGGGGCATATTTCAAGGTCGGTAAGATTTTGGCACACGGGGCAGAAATGTATGCTCCGCTTTGCCTCAAGAATAGCGTCGGCAAAGCCCGCCGCCGCCTCGTCCGTCATATTCAGCACGGAAAAGGCAAGGCGCATAGCCGTGCGCTTTCCAACGCCGTCAAGACGACCGAATTGCTCGGCTAAAAGGTCAAGCGACTTGATACTTCCCGCCATTAAAGAGCGCCCTCGGGAATGCCGTATTTAGCGGCAAGCGCGCTCATTTCTGCGGCTGCCTCCGACTCAACTCTGCCGATTGCCTCGTTTACTGCGGCAACGATGATGTCCTGCATCGTTTCGATATCGTCCTCGTCAACGATCTCGGGGGCTATCTTTATCTCGGTAATGCGGCGCTCACCCGTAATAACTACCTTTACGGCTCCGCCGCCTGCGGCAACCTCGTACTCTCTTGCCTCAAGCTCAGCCGCGAGTGCCTCGCGCTCCTCCTGAAACTTCTGTACCTGACGCATCATGGAATTCATATCCTGCGGGCCTCCGCCCACTCCCTTGGGAAGTCTGACTTTCATCGTTTATCTCCTTTTTTAACTTGATCTATTAAAGTCCTGCCAGCTCGTCAAGCTCGTCGGCAAGTATCTTTGCATCGTTGGGCGTTCCGCCCGCCTCGACCTTTTCAAAAACCACCTGTCGGGGCTCTATCGCCCTGTCAAGCGCGAGGGAAAGCGCACTGCAAAACGCCTCCATCTTTTCGGGCGGTGTCATCATTATTTTCGTGATGTCCTTGGAATAGCTGACCACTATCCTGCCGCTCTCGTCGGTGTACGCACGCTCGGTGGTGAGAAGCGCCGCAACGCCCGGATTGGTCGCGCGGAAGCTCTCTATTACCTCCGCCCATACGCGCAAGGGGCGCAGAGTGCGCTGTGTCGGCTCTGCCGCCTTCGGCGCAGGCGTGGGGGCAACTGCCGCGGGGGCTTCGACCTCTTGCGGCTTTTCCTCCGCCGCGGGTGCGAGGGTCTGCACGGCGGGAGCGATGCTCACGCCAGAGGCAAGCTTCGCCTCAAGTGCGGCTATGCGCGCAACGAGTGCTTCGGGCGACGTGCCGAGCCTTTCGTCGCAAAGCTTGATAAGCGTAAGCTCCGCAACGGTGCGGCGCGACGCGCCGGGGCGTTGCATTGATGCGTAAGCCTCGTCAAGCAGTCGGCTGTGATACGAAAGTGCCTCACGGGTAAACGCGGCGGCGTCTGCGTTCAGCATCTGCGCCTCGGCATCCGTCAGGTCAAGATATTTGAGCGCGACCGTCGATTTGACGGTGCGGATAACGAACATATCTCTGTAATAAGCGATAAGCTCCTGCCAGAACACCGCAATATCCTTGGCAGATGCGTCTATCTCGGCAATTATTTCAAAAAGCTTTGCCGTATCCTTCACGGAAACGGCGCGGACTACCCTTGACATAGCCTCGCGGCCGCAAGAGCCTACGGTCTCGCTGACTATTTCGGGCGTTACGGCGCGTCCGCCCGCCGCGCAAAGCTCAAAAAGGCTGATAGCGTCGCGCATACCGCCCTGCGCAAGCCGCGCAAGCATGAGCGCCGCCGCATCGTCAAGAGCTATCCCCTCCTCACGCGCGATAAGGTGAAGCCGCTCGGTCAGCACCGAGGTGGCAATCCTGCGAAAATCAAAGCGCTGACACCTTGAAATTATAGTAGCGGGGAGCTTTTGAAGCTCCGTGGTAGCAAGGATAAATATAACGTGCGCGGGCGGCTCCTCAAGCGTTTTGAGAAGCGCGTTGAACGCCGAGGACGAGAGCATATGCACCTCGTCGATGATGTAAACGCGATATTTCATCGAGGTCGGCGTGTATACGACCTCGTCAAGAATATTTCTGATATCGTCGACCTTGTTGTTCGAGGCGGCGTCCATCTCCAGAATATCCGTCGTCGCGCCCGACGCTATGGTACGGCAAGCCTCGCACTCTCCGCACGGACTGCCGTTTACGGGATGCTCACAGTTGACGGCGCGCGCAAGTATCTTTGCGCAGGTGGTCTTGCCCGTTCCGCGCGAACCGCAAAACAGGTATGCATGGCAAAAAAGACCGTTTTCGGTCTCGTACTTCAATATATCGGTAATATGCTCCTGCCCCGATACCTCGTCAAAGGTGGCAGGTCGCCATTTACGGTATAATGCCTGATGCATAAAAACCTCCGCTCTCGAATATCCCAAAAAATTAAAATCATGGGCTGTGAAGTAAGACCATACACCCCAAACTTGAACTTTGTCGCCACGCGTTAGTTACGCATTCTGCTCCGAACAGGCTACCTCGCGGCACATCTTGCTAACTGCTTAATGCTGCTTGGTTCCCCACCTGACATGGTTCACAGCGCCCGATTGCGCAAGACCCATCCTTCAACACAGACTGCGTATCGCAGACCGTCACGACGCCGCCCTCATAAGGGGAATGAACCCCCGCTAAAGCGGATTTCGGGTACAGGGCACCGCTAACTCCCCGGCTGGTATGGCCTTATTTCACAGCCCAGACCGCAAAATAAGTTTGCTTTACTATTATATCAAATTTTTTTGCCGTTTGCAATAGCATATCGCAAATTTTTTCAAAAATGAAACGGCAAAGTGCGGACCGACGGAATATTTCCGCCGGTCACGCTATTTTTTACCAATTATAAATCGGATACTTTGCGCAAAGCTCTGCTACGCCCTCGGCGATAGAAGCCTTCTTTGCCTCGAAATCAAATACGGAGTCGGCAATGAAGCTTGCGATCTTCTCCATATCAGCTTCCTTGAAGCCGCGGGTGGTAACTGCGGGAGTACCTACGCGAAGTCCCGAGGTAACTGCGGGCTTTCTGGGATCGTTGGGAACTGCGTTCTTGTTAGCGGTGATGTGTACGCTGTCAAGTCTGACCTCAAGGTCGCGTCCCGTGCAATCGGTATTTGCAAGGTTAAGGAGCATAAGGTGGTTGTCAGTACCGCCCGTAAGAAGCTCTACGCCGCGCGCGGTAAGACCTTCGGCAAGAGTCTTTGCATTAGCAACGACCTGCTTCTGATACTCAACGAACTCGGGACGAAGTGCCTCGCCGAAGGCAACTGCCTTTGCGGCGATGATGTGCATAAGAGGACCGCCCTGCGTACCGGGGAAGATAGCCTTGTCGATCTTCTTTGCAAACTCCTCACGGCACAGTATCATACCGCCGCGAGGACCGCGCAGAGTCTTATGCGTGGTGGTGGTTACTACGTGAGCGTGGGGAACGGGGCTCGGATGAAGTCCTGCGGCAACGAGACCTGCGATGTGCGCCATATCTACCATAAGGTATGCGCCGACCTCGTCAGCAATCTCACGGAACTTTGCAAAATCAATAATTCTGGAATATGCGCTTGCACCCGCAACGATGAGCTTGGGCTTGCACTCAAGCGCGGTTGCGCGGACCTTATCGTAGTCGATAAGTCCCGTATCAGCCTCTACGCCATAGGAAACGATGTTGAAATATTTACCCGAAATGTTTACGGGAAGACCGTGGGAAATGTGTCCACCGTGGGCAAGGTTCATGGAAAGAACGGTGTCACCGGGGGAAACGAGAGCAAAGAATGCGGCAAGGTTTGCGTTAGCTCCGCAATGGGGCTGAACGTTAGCGTGCTCCGCGCCGAAAAGACGGCAAGCGCGCTCGCGGGCGATGTTCTCGACCTCGTCGACAAACTCACAGCCGCCGTAGTAGCGTGCTGCGGGATAACCCTCGGCGTACTTGTTGGTAAGTACTCCTCCTGCGGCAAGAAGAACTGCCTCGGAAACGATATTCTCGGATGCGATAAGCTCGATGTTGCCCTGCTGACGCTTAAGCTCTCTGCCACAAGCGGCGGCTACGTCAGAGTCAAACTGGGATAATTTTTCAAAAAACATTTTCAACACTCCCTTGTTTTTAATTTATCCTTGTAATTATAACACAGTCCTTCGCATTTGTCAACAAAAAAAACGCTGTGTGCGCCATTTCGTGCTTATAACCTAATTTATGGCAAAAAAACTTGTTTATTTTAGCGTGTTTAATCGTTTTTTCTCTTGACTTTACCTCTATATATAAGTATAATTATTATGGATTTTAATTTTTGCAAGGGGGGAGCAGATATGTTTGAACAAAACGATAATATCCGAATAGGCATCTTCGGTCTGTGGCGCGGCGGCGCGTACATAAAGTCCTTGCTCCTTCTCCCTAACGTTACCATCACCGCCGTGTGCGAAAGAATGACCGACAGAGTCGACAAGAATCTTGAAAAGCTTGCAGAGCAAAAGGAAAAGCCCGCGGTATTTACCGAGCCCGAGGCGTTCTTCGCGTCGGGGCTTTTCGATGCCGTGATACTTGCCAATTATCTGCCCGAGCACGCGAAATACGCTATCAAGGCGCTTCGGCTCGGCATACACGTGCTTTGCGAAACTACCGCCGCGGCGACTATGGCGGACGCGGTCGAGCTTTGCCGCGAGGCAGAAAAGGCGAGAGAGCGCGGCGTGCTTTATATGATGGCGGAAAATTATCCGTACTCGTGCAGCTGCACCGAGCTTCGCAAGCTCTACCGCACGGGTAAGTTCGGCAAGATGATGTTTGCCGAGGGTGAGTACGTTCACCCCATGGACCCCGAAAACTCTTCGTTCTACAACAGCCCCACCATACAGGGCAAATACCATTGGCGGCGTTATTTGCCCGTCACATACTACTGCTCGCACTCGCTTGCGCCCATTATGTACGCAACGGGTGAGCGACCTGTGCGAGTTATGGCGATGACGGCGAAGGACACCACCGAGCACATTTCCGAGTTCAAGCGGCTTCGCGCCGACCTTGTAGGAGTAATGCTGCTTTCCACCGACGGCGGCGCGGTATTGCGCGTAAACGGCTCTACCTACTGTCCGCCCGAAGATAATTGGTACAGGATAAGCTGTACGCGCGGCTCTGTGGAGACCGTGCGCGGCGAGCAGACCAAGGTGCGCGTTGCATACAACAAATGGGACACGCCGGAGGGCGAGGAGCAAGAATACTTCTACACTCCCGAATGGACGGAGGATAAGGAAGCGGCTGACTCCACGCGCCACGGCGGCGGCGACTATTTCGTAGTCCGCGCCTTTATCGACGCGCTTCGCGGCAACGCCGAGCCCTTCCCCGACGTATACGACTCCTGCTGTATGGCGGCTGTCGGCATTCTCGGCTGGAAGAGCGCGCTTGAGGGCGTGCCGTACGACATTCCCGACTTCCGAAACGAGAGCGACCGCAAAAAGTGGGAAAACGACCACGATAATCCCTTCCCCGATTTCGAAACGGGGGAGCATTCCCTACCCTACTCCACCACCCCCGTCGACACGGGAGAGGATTGGTAAGACGATAATCTCCGCCATTGGCGGTGAATATAAAGTAAAAAATAAAAACATTATAAAGAAAGGTGTTTTTCAAATGAGCAATGAGAAAAAGACCGTCCGCTTTGCCATTATAGGCTGCGGACTGATGGGCCGTGAGTTTGCTTGCGCGGCAGCACGCTGGTGTCAGCTTTCCGACCGTTCCATCCCCCGCCCCGAGATCGTCGGAGTTTGCGATCTCTCCGAGGACGCACGCGCTTACTTTACCGACAATTTTGATTCGATAAAGTACAGCACCGCCGACTATCACGAGCTTCTTGAGAAGGACGATATCGACGCCGTTTACTGCGCCGTTCCCCACAACCTGCACAAGAAGTTTTACGTTGACATCATCAACGCAGGTAAGCACCTGATGGCTGAAAAGCCCTTCGGCATCGACCGCGATGATAACGCCGCGATCCTTGAGGCTATCAAGGCACATCCCGAGGTCGTCGTTCGCTGCTCAGGCGAATTCCCCTACTTCCCCGGCGCACAGGAGATGATCCGTTGGATCAGAGAGGGCAACGCGGGCAAGATAATCGAGGTACGCTCGAACTTCCGTCACTCCAGCGATATGGACGTTACCAAGCCCATCAACTGGAAGCGCCGCATCGAGATAAACGGCGAGTACGGCTGCATGGGTGACCTCGGACTGCACGCCGAGCATATTCCCTTCCGTCTTGGCTGGATACCCGAGGACGTTTACGCATACCTTTCCGACATCGTTAAGGAGCGTCCCGACGGCAAGGGCGGCGTAGCTCCCTGCCTTACTTGGGATAACGCACACCTCGTCTGCAACGTTTGCGACGGCGGCGACTGCTTCCCCCTCATTATAGAGACCAAGCGTATGTGCCCCGGTGCTACCAACTCCTGGAACATCGAGGTCGACGGACTCAACCAGTCCGCACGCTTCTCCACCGACGACCCCAACGCATTCTTCTACACCGAGCCTCGCGGACGCGAGCAGGCGTGGTGCCGCGTTGACGTCGGACACAAGCCCATGATCCCCACCGTTACGGGAAGCATTTTCGAGTTTGGCTTTACCGACTCCATGCTCCAGATGTGGGCGACCTTTATCTGCGAGGTCAGCGGAATCGAAGTTCCCTTCGGTTGCCTGCGCCCCGAGGAGACCGAGCTTTCCCACAGACTTCAGACCGCCGCGCTCATCTCTCACAAGGAGCGCCGCGCCGTTAAACTCGAGGAGGTAAAATAAAATGTTTAAGGACGTAAAGTATTCCCTTTCCTCTCTTATAGGAAAGTCTTATTTCGAGGGTGTGGCTCGCGCCAACGCCTTCTTCGGCAAGATGACCTACGACGAGGCTATGGCTATCGCCAACGAGGAGGTCAGCTTCTTTGACGCCGCCGCGCAGGCAAAGAACGACTCCCTGCTTGACCTTGTAGGCACTACCGTTATCGAGCCCATGGCTGACGATAACAACGACGGTGCGCCCACCGATTCCTTCCGCAAGGCAGAGGACAAGAACGCATCTCCCCTCGGCGGCTACGGCTGCTTCCGTCTTGGCGAGGACGGCAAGCTCTACCTCATCGGTAAGAGCGAGCATTACCACGCATCCCTCGGTCACGCGTTTGCAGGCTATAAGCTCATTGACAACGCCCGCAAGCTCGGCGTTCTCAACGCTACCCACAACAACACCCGCGGTTACATAACCCGTCTGCACGAGCGCCGCATCGTTGCCGCCGCAAACGGCATCGCTGACAACGACGACAAGGCACTTGACGCCGTTATCGCGTCCAAGGAAAAGGGCGTTCTCAACCGCGTTATCAACCTTGAAACAGGCTCTCTCGCCTGCGAGGCAGGTATGAAGATGATGCTCGCACGCTTCTACCACCTCTCCCCCGAGCTTCCCGCGCCCAAGTACGCAGGAAAGACCCCCGTTTTCTTCGTTATGGCTGACAAGGCAGGCGGACTTACGGGCAACTACCACGGCACTACCGTTATCGCACAGACCCTGCGCGGTCTGTGGGAGGACTTCCGCGAGAAGGCTGACGGCGCCGAGATGTGGAAGGTCGTTTCCGTTCGTCCCAACGACGCCCAGGACTTCCGCGCAAAGCTTGAAAAATACAACAGCGGTAACTACAAGACCGCAGGCTTTATGCACGAGATCATTATGATGAACTACGGCGGAACAAAGCTTGAGCCTGAGTATCTGCGCACGGTCTACGACCTCTGCCACGCTTGCGACACTCCCACCATGGTCGACGAAATCCAGACGGGTATGTGGTACGGAAGCGTATTCCTCTTCCGCCGCTACGGTCTTAACCCCGACTTTGCCGTTATCGGTAAGGGCTTCCCCGGTGGCGAATACCCCGCAAGCCGTATCGTGACCACCGCCGAGTACGATAACCTTAACCAGTTCGGCGCACTCGTTACCAACGGTCAGGAGGAGCTTGCCGCCCTCGCATACATCATCACCATCAAGTACGTTCAGGAAAACGCAAAGGAGCTTGACCGCATCTCCGATCTCTTTGAGGACGGTCTTAAGGCTCTTTGCGTAAAGTACCCCCAGAAGCTCGTTGCGGCTGACGGTCTCGGACTTCTTGCGGCGCTCCACTTCCACACCGTTGAGGAGGCTGCGGTATTCACCAAGAAGATGCACACCTATTGCATCGACGCATCCGCACAGCTCTACAAGCCCAACTGCGTGCCCGGCGTTCTCTTCAAGCCGCCGGTAATCACCACCGAGGCTACCGCAAACAAGATCCTCTCCGTACTTGATTCCATTCTCGCTGAATAATTTATAATAAGGAAAAAAATATGTACTTTTTAGGTATAGATATCGGTTCTACCGCCGTTAAGGCTGCCGTTCTGCGCGTTGGCGTGGACGGCAAGCCCGATGGCGTGATCGGTCGCGGAAGTGCCGATTACCCCACCTACTACCCCGTCCCAAGCGGTGTGGAGCAAAACCCCGCCGATTGGAACAGAGCCACCGTTTCCGCCATCCGCTCCGCAGTTTCCTGCGTTGACGAGCACGAAAGACGCAGTATTTCGGGAATCTCCTTCTCCTCGCAGGCAGGAAGCATCTACCCCGCCGACGAGAATAACGTTCCCATGCACGACGCGCTGACGTGGATGGACCGCCGCGCCACCAAGGAAGCCGAGGACGTTGCCGCGGCTCTCGGCGCTGACAACATCCGCGACAAGTGCGGCTGGCCCGTTGCCCCCACCGACTGCATATCCAAGCTTTTGTGGCTCTCCCGCAACAAGAGCGAGATATTCAGCGCGGCAAAGCATTTTTACACCACTCAGGAGTCCGTTACGGGCTACCTTTGCGGTAACTTCGTTACCGACCCCACGGGAATGGTTCTTTCCCGCCTTTACGATTACAAGAAGGGTGAATACATCACCGAAGCGCTTGAGCTTCTCGGCATAAGTGCCGACAAGCTCCCCACGGTCGCTCCCTGCGGCTCGCTTGCGGGTACGCTTCTGCCCGAGGTCGCAAAGCTTTGCGAGCTTGAGGCGGGCATCCCCGTATACGTCGGCGCACACGACCAGTACTGCGCATCCCTCGGTAGCGGCGTGACCGAAAACGGTCAGCTCCTTATCGCTACGGGTACTGCGTGGGTAATATTCGGCGTTTCGCCCTCTCCCATCAGCAATCCCCCCTATCCCGCCCCCTGCACGCACCCCATAAACGGCAGATTTGGCGTTATGAAGTCTCTTGCGGGCTGTGGCGGCGCACTCGGCGCATTTGCCGCATCCTGCGGCACGACGCCCGCGGCGCTCGACCTTGAAATAGAGATGGAGGGCGCGGACAACAAGCGTGCAAAGCTGTCCGATTACTTCGTATGCCCCCTGCCCCCGAATCCCGCTATTCCCCACAAGGACGGCGTGTGCGTTCCCATGAGCGTAGCCGAGGGCAAGACTCCCGCCGACACCGCGCTTGCGGCTATGGAGGGCGCGGCGTTTGAGGCTCGCGCACTCGTTGAGGCGTTTGAAGCCGCAGGCTTCCCCGCAGGCAGCGAGATAGTTATTTCGGGCGGTGCGTCCAAGAGCCGCCTGTGGCTTGAAATAGTTGCGGCAGTGTTCGCTGACAGAAAGCTCTACCGTCTGGCAGAGCCCGATGCCCCCGCACTCGGCGCGGCTATGCTTGCCGCTACGGGAACGGGCGCGTTCGGTGATCTCACCGAGGCGGCTACTATGCCCCGCCGCATCTTCGTCCCCGCAGACCCCGCCGTGACGGAGTATTACAGCAAAAAATATCAAGCCTACCGACGCTTCGCGCTGGCAGACTGAAAGGAGTTAAGCTATGTTCGGAATAGACGTAACAGAATATGACCGCAAGGTCTGGCAGGAAAAGCTGTGTGACTTTCTTCCTGACCATCTCATCGACACACATATGCATCTTTGGGAGCCCGGCACGCGCAAGGTCGGTCTTAAGGGCTGTGTAACCTGGACCTCCATCGTTGCCCCCTCCCTTACCTACGAGGATATGAAGGAGACCTACTCCAAGGTATTCCCCGGCAAGACCGTTTCTCAGGTTCTCACGGGCTCGCCCAGCTGTAACCTCCCCGTAGTAAACAAGTACATCCGCGAGTGCGCCGACAAGTACGGACACCGTTCGCTCTACTGCACCAACTGGGATTCCGACGAGGAAGAGATTCTCAAGGCTATGATAAACGGATTTTCGGGAATCAAGCCCTACCAGAACAACTCCCCCTCCTACATCCCCGCAAGTGAAGTCCGCATTTTCGACTTCCTTACCCACCGTCAGCTTGAGCTTATGAACAAGATCGGCGGAATCGTGCTTCTCCACATTCCCCGCAACCTTCGTCTGCGCGACCCCATCAACCTCGCACAGATGATGGAGATCGACGAGCGTTACCCCAACGCAAAGGTCATCATCGCTCACGTCGGCAGAGCGTACATTCCCTCCGACGTAGGAGATGCCTTTGAGGTACTTAAGAACACTAAGAATCTCTACTTTGATTTCTCCGCAAACACCTCCGCCTACGCAATGGCAAAGATGTTTGAGGCTGTTGGCACGGACCGCGTAATGTTCGGTACGGATATGCCCTTCACCAAGATGCGTTTGTTCCGTATCGAGAAGAACGGCACCTACGTAAACGTAGTTCCGCGCGGAATCTACGGCGACGTTTCGAACGACTCTCATATGGAGGAGTCGGACGACCCCAACATCACCACCTTCGTTTACGAGGAGCTTTTGGCTGTACGCGAGGCGGCAATACAGCTCGGACTTACCCGCGAGGATATCGAAAAGATATTCTGCAAGAACGCCGCCGCTTACTTCGACATCAAAATCTAACCCAAAGGAGAAATTAAAATGAATAAGGTTAAAATAGGATTCCTTCCTTTTTATATTAAGCTCTACGACGATATCGGAAGCGGCGCTAAGGCTCGCCCCCGTCTTGAGCCATTCGCAAAAAAGCTCGCTGACCTTATAGAAGAGCGCGGATTTGAGGTTTTCCTCTCCCCCTTCTGCCGTATCGAGTCCGAGTTTGATGCCGCTATCAAGTCCTTTGAAGAGGCAGGATGCTCCGCTATCGTAACCTGGCACGCCGCATACTCCCCCTCTCTTGAGAGCATTGGACCTCTGAGCGCAACCAAGCTCCCCATCGTTGTCCTTGACACCACCGAGACCTTTGACTTCGGCCCCTCCCAGGATCAGGGCGAGATAGCTTACTGTCAGGGTATCCACGGCGTTATGGATATGTGCAATATGCTCCACACCAAGGGCAAGACCTTTGCTATCGCCGCAGGTCATATTGACAATTCCGACGTTATCGACCGCGCCGCAGGCTATCTCCGCGCCGCTGTTGCCGCTACCTCTCTTGCGGGAAGCAAGACCGCAAGCATCGGCGGAAGCTTTGACGGTATGGGCGACTTCCTCGTTCCCGACGCCGATATGCTCTCCCGCCTCGGCGTTGAGGTGGTATACCCCAAGAAGAACGAGTTCGCCTCCCTTATCGAGAGCGTTGACGAGGCTGCAGTTGAGGCTGAAATGGCACTTGACCGCGAGACTTATTATGAGATCGAGCCCGTTGACGAGGAAACCCACCGCCGTACCGTAAAGAACTCTCTTGCGGTCCGCAAGTGGATAAACGATAACGGCATCGATGCCTTCACCGCAAACTTCCGCGAAATAGCAGTTGACACGGGACTTGAAATTATGCCCTTTATGGAAGCTTGCAAGTCCATGGCTCGCGGTATCGGCTATGCGGGCGAGGGCGACGTGCTCACCGCTTCACTGGTCGGCGCGCTCCTTTCCGCATATGACGAAACCTCCTTTATTGAAATTTTCTGCCCCGACTGGAAGAACGACACTCTTCTTCTTTGCCATATGGGTGAGTACAACCCCAACCTTACCGCGTTCCGTCCCGGTATGAAGGGCATCAAGTTCATCTTTGGCGATACTAAAGATCCCGTCGTTTCCTACGGTTGCTACAAGGCGGGCGAGGCTACCTTTGTCAACCTTTACCGCACAAACGGCGACTTCAAGATGGTCATCTCCCCCGTTACCATGCAAGAAGTCAAAGAGGGCGAGGATCCCAGCTTTGCCGCTTGCCGCGTTCGCGGTTGGATGAAGCCCCGCAAGCCCATCGCGCAGTTCCTTGAGGAGCTTTCTCTGCTCGGCGCAACCCACCACAGTGCGCTCGTTTACGGCGCAACTCCCCGTGAGATGGCTTATTTTGCTCAGCTGCTCCGCATTGAATACGATATTATTTAATTTCAAGGAGATATAAAAAATGCTTGTAAATCTTAACGACGTACTTATTCCTGCCCAGAAGGGCGGTTACGCTGTCGGTCTTTTCAACACCACCGACTCCGATATGCTTGAGGCTGTTATCGCAGCCGCAGAGGAAACTCGCTCCCCCGTTATCATCGGTACTGCCGAGGTTCTTCTTCCCTACGGTGAGCTGAAGCTCATTGCGCCCTCCGTACGCGCCGCCGCAGAGCGCGCAAGCGTTCCCGTAGTTATGCACTACGACCACGGTCTTACCGTTGAGAGATGTATCGAGGCACTTGACCTCGGCTTTACCTCCATTATGTTCGACGGTAGCGCAGGTGACGAGGCTGAGAATATTGCCCTCACTCGCAAGATGGTCGAAATGGCTCACGCAAAGGGCGCAACCGTTGAGGGCGAGATCGGCCACGTTGGAAACAACGAGGGCGCGGCAGAGTCCGACGGCGATGCAAAATCCGCATACACCACCCCCGAGCAGGCAAAGGCATTCGTTGAGGCTACGGGCGTTGACGCTCTCGCAGTTGCTATCGGAACTGCTCACGGCGCATATATCAAGAAGCCCTGCCTTGACCTTGACAGACTTGCAGAGATCCGCGCAACGATCGACACTCCCCTCGTGCTTCACGGCGGAAGCGGACTTTCCGACGACGATTTCCGCAACACCATCAAGGGCGGCATCGCAAAGGTAAATATCTTCACCGACCTCTGCCTCGCAGGTGAGCGTGCAGTTCGCCGCGCGCTTGACGAGAAGATCGGCTACCTTGAAATGAGAAATATGAAGGTTGCCGAAATCAAGGCAGAAGCTATGAAGAAAATGGTTCTTTTCGGTTGCAACGGAAAGGCGTAAAAAAAGCAATAAAAAAGGGGCTTGCCCAACTTCCCATAAGGAAGTTGGGCAGTTTTATTCGCCTGCGGCGAGTTATATTGCTTCGCAGTGATATTGCGGCTTTGACGCAAATAGGCGTCAAAGCCGAGTGATATTCGCTTCGCGAGTTTTATGGCGAATAAAATATCACTAAAGCTGTATGCTTTAATATAACTGTCGCGTAAGCGACAATATCACTCCGACGAAGTCGGAATATGACAATTCAATAGTATTTTTTTATTGCTTTTTTCTATATTTTGTGATATAATATATTTTAACGCAAAATCCAAAAGAGGTGACGCTTCGCTATGACCCTTACAAAGCCCCGTTCACGCGCACAGGCGGCGCAAATCGATATGACCGAGGGCAGTATCGTAAAAAAACTTATAAAATTCACCCTACCCATTCTCGTAGGAAACCTCTTTCAACAGCTTTACAATATGGTGGACACCTTCGTTATCGGTCAGACGGGCATCGACAATGCCTACGCCGCCGTCGGAAGCGTTGCCCCCGTTATCAATATCCTTATCGGCTTTTTCCTCGGACTTTCAAGCGGCGCGGGAGTAGTTATCTCCCAATATTTCGGCGCAAAGGATGAGGAGGGCGTGCGCCGCGCGGCGCACACCTCGATCGCCATCACGCTCGTTATGGGCGTTTTCATCACGATCGCGGGCGTGCTTTTCACGCCGCTGATGGTCGAGCTGATGCTCGGCAAGGACGGAAGCGTTTACCCTTACGCAAAAACCTACCTTATTATATATTTCGCGGGCGTTATAGGGCTTATGGTCTATAACATCGGCGCGGGCATACTTCGCGCCGTCGGTGACTCGCGCCACCCCTTCTACTTCCTCGTCCTTTCCGCCGTTACGAACATCATCCTTGACGTGCTGTTCGTTTTCGGCTTCGGTATGGACGTTGACGGCGTAGCGCTCGCCACCGTCATCGCGCAATGCCTGTCCGCCGTGCTTACGGTGATCACGCTCCTTCGCAACGATACGTGGGTAAAGCTTATGCCCCGTCAGATACGGATAGACAAAAAAATACTCCGTCAGATATTCTCCATCGGCTTACCCGCCGCGATACAGATGGCTCTGACCGCATTTTCCAACGTATTCGTGCAATCCTACATCGGCGGAGTTGACGGCATACCGCAAGAGGTCGCGCTCAGCGCGTGGACGTCTTACTCAAAGATAGACCAGCTCCTCTTCCTTCCCGCGCAGTCCTTGGGACTTGCAATAACCACCTTCGTCGGACAAAACCTCGGCAACGGCGACGTTGCGAGGGCAAAACGCGGCACGAATATTGCCTATCTTATGGCGACCGCCGCGTCCATCGTGGCGATAATCCCGATAATCTTTTTCGCGGACAGCATAGCGCCGTTCTTTAACTCCACCCCCGCGATAGCCGAAAACGCCGCAATGCTTCTGCGCCGTATCACGCCGTTCTACCTTTTCTGTTGCATAAATCAGGTATACGCCGCCGCCCTTCGCGGTGCGGGACATACGAAGATACCTATGGTGATAATGCTCTCCGCCTTCGTCGGCTTCAGGCAGATATACCTTTTCATCGTTTCAAACTACGTTTCAAACACGCTGATGTGGCTCGGCATGGCGTACCCCGCAGGCTGGGCGCTCAACTCCACCATCGTTTACATCTACTACCGCTTCTGTAACTTCGGAAAATTCAGAATTACGAAAAAAGAACAATGAAGAAAAAGAAAATAATAGCTTTTATAGTAGTCATCGCGTTGATCGTCGCCATCGCGGCTTTTGCCGTGGTGGAGATCGCAGTAAACCACAAGCCGCCCTCGTCGATACTCGTCAAGGCGGGACTTCCGATAGCGTCCCTTGTGTTTTTCCTCGTTAAGCTGTCCACTATGCAGCTTCGCCGCTCTCTGTCATTTTATGAGCAAAGCTACTCCGAAGAGCTTCGCGGCGCGTTTTCCGCCTCTCCCGCGGACAGAAGGAAGCTGCTCCGCGCGGTAAGATATTACAACGAAAATCAATTCGCATTTGCTATCAGCTTTCTTGAAGGGCTGAAAAAGAAATGCCGCGCCCGCGCAGATTGGGAAGCCGTACTTCTCTTTATCGGGCTTTGCCACACCGACGCGGGAGACCCCTCCTCCGCTATCGACGCTTACCGCGAGCTGATAGCTCAATCGCCGCGCTGTTCAAGGGCGTACGCAAACCTCAGCTTCGTTTACATAGGTCAGGGCGACTTTAGCGCCGCGCTGGATTGTTGCCGCGCCGCAATCGAGGCTGACCCCAAAAACGCACACGCATATCAGAACGCGGCATCGACCTATTTCAAAAGCGGCGACTACGAAAACGCTATAACGAATGCCAAAAAGGCACTTGACTTAAAGGGCAATTTCTATCAGGCGGCGACCACTCTCGCGCTTTCCTATGCAACGCTCGGAGACAACGAAAACTGCCAAAAATACGCGACAATAGCGATTTCCAACGGTCAAAGCAAGGAAAAACTGCAAGCCGCGATAAACAGCCTTCGCTCAAGCGGCTCTGTGTTCGACGCGCTCTACCGCGCCACCGCCGCGCCCGCGCTCCATATTCTTTTGCGCGATTACAATTCAAGTTCCAAGAGCATCGTCGGCGGCTGGATAAACGAAGATGCGCCGACGGATGCATCGGGCAATAAAATGCGCTTGCTTGCGGCATTTTTTATGTCCGAGTTGCCCGAAACTCCCCTGCTTCCGACGCGCGGCGTGCTTCGCTTTTACGCCTCGGAGGATATTCTTGACGAATTTGATTTCGAAGAGCCCACGTCAAACTCCTGCTTCCGAGTATTGTTTGACGAGAACGAGGACGCATTCACCACCGCCCCTATCGCGAGTGACGAGGATGACGATTTCCCCATACTTGGCAGCTTTACCCCTTTTTTCACCAAGGTCAGCGAGGGAATATCGCCTATGGATTACCGTTTTCCCGATGTATTTTCTCAAATACTTGATGAAAACGGCATTCCCCAAGGCGAGCACGAAGCACTCTTTGAGGAAGCGTATGAGAGCGCTCACGCAACCCTGAATAAGCTCGGCGGCTATCCCGCCTTTGCGCAGGAAGACCCCCGCGACTACAACTTCAACGACGAGTATGACACGCTTCTCTTCCAGCTCGTTTCCGAAGGACAAGAGGACAAGATAATGCTCGGAGATTGCGGAAACTGCCAATTCTTTATTTCAAAAGAAAAGCTCGCCAAGCGAGATTTTTCAGATATATTATTCAATTTTGATTGCTATTAAGGAGTAAAAAAATGAAAGCTGTAATGTACGGAGCCGGTAATATCGGCAGAGGCTTTATCGCAAAGCGCTTCTTCCTTTCGGGAGCGCACACCACCTTTATCGACGTTAACACTGACCTCGTGGCAGGCATCGCCGCCGCAGGAAGATACCCCATCTACGTTACCAAAGGACGCGAGTACGTTCCCGAATGGGTAGAAAACGTAACTGCCGTTAACGGCAGAGATTCCGACGCAGTCGTCGAGCAGATCGCAGATTGCGACATCCTCGCCACCGCCCTCGGAGTAAACATTCTCCCCTTCGTTGCCGAAAACCTCGCGCGCGGAATCGCCGCACGCTATGCCAGAGGCGCGCGCCCCCTCAACATCCTCATTTGCGAAAACCTCATCGGCTCAGGCGACTACCTGCGCGGTCTTGTTGCGCCCCACATCAGCGCCGACCTTGCCGATTATTTTGAAAACTCCATCGGCTTTGTAAGCGTTTCGGTAGGAATTACCGTTCCCCCCACACCCCAGCGCTTCCTTGACGAAAATCCCCTCGCTGTCTGCACCGACCTTTACAGCGAGCTTCCCGCAGACGCTACGGGCTTCCGCCCCGTCGGCGCTCCCTTCCCCGTTATCGACAATCTGCGCCCCTTCTCCCCCTTTGATTTCTACATCCAGCGCAAGCTTCTCATACACAATATGGGACACGCTACCATGGCGTACCTCGGCTACCTTAAGGGCTACGGCTTCATTTACGAGGTCGCAGAGGACGAAAAGATAGACGCTATCCTGCGCCGCGCACTTAACGAGTCCGCATCCGCACTCGCCGCACGCCACGGCGTTCCCGAGTCCGAGCTTGCAGATTTCGTAGAGCATCTCATTCCCCGCCTTTACAATCCTCTGCTTGAGGACTCCATCTTCCGCGTAGGCAGAGATACCCGCCGCAAGCTTTCCGCAGGCGACAGACTCGGCGGCGCGTACATCGCAGTAAGAGAGCAGGGCAAGACTCCCGCCGCTATCGGACTTAGCATTGCCGCCGCGCTCCGCTTCGATATGCCCGAGGACGAGATTGGCGTTGAGGTTGCCGCATTTGCAAAGGAAAACGGCGTTGCCGCCGCGCTTGAAAAGTATTGCTCCATCACCGCCGACGAGGACGTAGCTCTCATCAAGGGCTACTACGATATGCTTGCAGACCCCGATTGGGACGCGCTTATCGCCAAGATCGACGAAAACAAGAAGGCATAAGTCATGACCACCAGCCGTGCTGGTGGCTTGCGGTAGCCCCCTTGGGGCATTTCACACGCTGAGCCTATAGGCTCGTCGAATTATCCCACACTTGCGG
>JAZPZM010000159.1:0-3537 GCA_045544735.1 Eubacteriales bacterium | reverse complement strand
CCCTTGCGGGATCACTGGTTTTCAAGACCAGCTCCTTAAACCACTCGGACACCTCTCCACAGTCTATGAATAAGGTGTAATTGGTGACCCATCGGAGACTCGAACTCCGGACACCTTGATTAAAAGTCAAGTGCTCTACCGTCTGAGCTAATGGATCACGCGACTCCATATATAATACCACAATCCAAGGGCTTTGTCAACACTTTTTTGCAGTTTTTCGAAAAAAGATTTTTATAAGTGAATTTCAAAACCAAACACATCGCGAAATTTGCTCAAAAACCGCTCGGCGGCAAAAAGAAAAAACTTACTCTTGACATTTTTTCCAAAACACTATATAATTAAAATTTGTATGATAAAAATTACATTTGGAGATTGCTATGAATACGAAAAAAACGACGGTTAAATTTTCACTGTCAGCACTTCTCACCGTTTTTTTGATATTGTTTATCATCTTCTGCGTAGGTTGCGATTCCTCAAGCTCCCCCGCGCCCGTGACTACCGCACAGTCCGTGACGACCACGGAGCCCGTCAGCACTCACGTTCACGCTTTCGGCGAGTGGACGCTTATCTCGGCATCCACCTGCACCGCGCAAGGCTCACGTCAGCGTGTCTGCGTATGCGGTGAAAACGAGGTAGAGTATCTGCCGCTCGCTGAGCATAGTCCTGCAAGCGTTGAGGCGGTTGCCCCCACCTGCACGGAGGACGGACGCACGGAGAGCGTTGTCTGCACGCTTTGCTCCGCCGTTATAAGCGAGGGCGAAACGATTGCAGCTCTCGGTCACACACCCGTAGCGATAGAGGGCAAAGCTCCCACCTGCACGGGGGACGGCTATACGGCAAGCGAGGTTTGCTCCGTCTGCAACACCGTAACGCTTGAATCCCAACCGATCAAAGCCCTTGAACACACCATAGTTAAGGTAGCGGGCAAAGCTCCCACCTGCGCAGAGGAAGGCTGCACCGAAAGCGAGGCGTGCTCCGTATGCGGTACGGTAACTCTTGAAGCACAGCCGATCGCCAAGCTTGAGCACACGCCCGTCACGGCGAAGGGTAAGGCGGCGACCTGCACGAAGGACGGAAAGACCGAAAAGACGTACTGCTCACAATGCAATAAAGTACTTATCGAAGCCACGGTCATTCCCGCCCTCGGTCACAGCGAAAAAACCATAAGAGGCACGGCGCCCACCTGCACGAAGGACGGTTGCACCGACAGCGTGATCTGCGCAACGTGCAAGATCGTCTTTACCGCCGCCACGCCCATCCCCGCGCTTGGCCACAACCCCATAACCATTCCCGCACTTGAGCCTACCTGCTCAACGTGCGGCGTGTCCGAACACTTGGAATGTTCGCGATGCGGCATTCCCCTCTCCGAATTTACAACCACCGATCCCACGGAGCACACGCCCGTTACGATCGAGGGAGCCGAGCCGACCTGCACCAGACGCGGCTACACCGAAAGCGTTATATGCTCCGAATGCAACGCCGTTATCGTCGAGCCCGTATATTCAGACCCGCTCGGACATACTTTTTCCAACAACGTCTGCACCGTGTGCGGAGCGTTGGCTGATTCTTCTCTGAAGCTCGCTACCAAATATTACGGTCTTTACGAGGCTGATACGCTACACATGATCTGCGAAAGTAACGCGGATCATAGGATAGAACCCGCGAGCATCACGAAGCTGCTTACCGCCGCCACGGCGCTCAAATATCTGCCCGAGGACACGGTGCTTACGACGGGATACGAGCTTTATCTCGTCAATCTTGAGTTGAGCCGCGCGTACCTTGAGCTATGGAAACAGCTCACGCTGCGCGATCTGCTTGCGGCTCTGCTGCTACCGTCGGGAAGTGATGCGGCATACACCATAGCGGTCAACGTTGCAAGGCACGTTTCGGGCAACCCCAACATGAAGAACGAGGATGCGCTTAAATATTTCACCGAGCTCATGAACGATTACGCCAACGAGATCGGTGCTACCTCATCCCACTTTATGAATCCCGTCGGAGAGCCGCACGAAAACCACTACACAACTATCAGCGACTTGCTGCTTATCGTATCGCACGTAAGAAAAACGTACCCCACGATAAACGAAATAACGTCATCGTACAAAATCACGGTCACCTACCTTGACGGCACTAAATCCACGTGGTATAACTCCAACTATCTGCTTGATCGCGGCAGCGAATATTATCACCCCAACGCCATAGGCATGAAAACGGGAACCGCCGATAACGCGGGACATTGCCTTTGCGCAGTATTCAACGTAAACGGCAAGGAATACATCGCGATCATTATGGGTTGCAAAAACAATGACGGACGGTATTTCGGCGCACATAAGCTGATATCGTTGGTTGAATAAACTTGACACAAAATACAGACACCACCAAGATTTTTCTTGGTGGTGATCTTTTATCCGGTTGTTAAAATTCAAAAAACATGATACAATATATCCGATATATCTTCGCACAGAATGTCGGGATTTTCAAAGCGCCTTCTGATAAAATATAGGCAGACAGGAGGGATGATTGATGGATTGGATAACCGGAATGCAAAAAGCGATTGATTACATCGAGGCTAACTTGACAGAAGAAATCGATTATGAAAAGGTGGCTGCCGAAAGTTTTTCTTCAAGCTATCATTTTCAAAGAGTATTTAGTATTCTTTGCGGATACACGCTCGGAGAGTACATTCGTATGCGCCGTTTATCATTAGCAGGTGCTGAACTTGCAAACGGTAAAGAAAAAGTGATCGATATTGCGCTCAAATACGGTTACGAAAGCCCCGATAGCTTCGCAAAAGCATTTCAAAAATTCCACGGCATTACTCCGTCGGAGGCGCGCGCTGACGGAAGAAAGCTCAAATCCTTTTCTCGCTTGTCAATAAAAATTTCACTTGAAGGCGGTAAAACTATGAATTACAGAATCGAAGAAAAGCCGAGAATTGTTTTGGCGGGCTTTAAGCGCCATTTTTCAGGCACCCCTGCCGAAAGATACGATCAAGAACATGAATTTTACATGCAAACCAGATTCAATCAATATGCGTTGAAAGGGCTCACGAGAGATCTTGAAACAACATATAATATCATGACGGATTTTGATGATAACGGCTATAACTATTATATAGCAGGAATTCTTGCTCCGTTCAGCTTTGATGAATTGGAAAAAGAGCTTGGGGAAGATGCTAAAAGATTCGAAAAAATTATTCTTCCCGCAAGAAAATATCTTGTTTGTGAAACCGAGCGCACGCAATATCCTGTTAATTTACAGGAAGAGCTTCGTAAGCAAGCAGTCAATGAATGGTTGCCCTCTTCTGGTTACGAACTGGCCGATGCTCCCGAAGTTGCAGTCGTACATTGGTTTTATAAAAAGGGAGACCAAACAGATAAAAATTCTCGCTATTCTCGTTATATCGAGCTTTGGCTTCCGATAGAAAAGAAATGATTATTTGCCCCGCCTTGCGCGGGGCTTTTTCGGCAAACAGGGCGCGATAGCAAATGCTTTTTGCATTTGCTATCGAAGTCGGAGGCCAAGCGGTCTTAGGAA
>JAZPZM010000158.1:0-9360 GCA_045544735.1 Eubacteriales bacterium | reverse complement strand
CTCCACTTTTCGACCCGACTTAGGGTCTGAGAGTGTGCCGACCTCGCCAAGGATATTCTTCTGCCAGCCATCGACAACAAAGAAGTGGTCATAGCCCTTAAAGTCGCGGATATGGTTGATGGTCGCGCTTATGGGATGCGTCGTTAACGGTCCGGGCGAGGCTCGCGAGGCTGACGTCGGTATTGCGGGCGGCAAGGGCGAGGCACTCCTTTTTGCCCACGGCGAAACTATCAAAAAAATTAATGAGGATGAGATAATTCCAACGCTTATATCCTATATCAAGGAGAATTTTTTGAAATAAGCGGTTGGTGCTTTATAAAAAATGAAAACCTTACGAGAGCTTTTTACTAAATACTCTCCCGACGGTAAATGCGGTGATTTTTTCGACTCGGTCAGGGAATACACCGTCCGTAGATCCAACGAACGCAAGGAATTTTTTGAGATCGACGTAAAGCTCGACGCTACCGTTCCGAAATCCGTTATCTACGAAGCCGAGGAGGGAATAAGAGATGCTTACGAGGGGCAGTATCTCGTGCGCTTTGCTCCCAAGTACCCCACGTCTCTTTTTGGATACGATTATATAAAAGAGCTTATTGCCGAAACTGAAAGAGTCGGCGGTCTCGCTCGCGGATTTTTCACGGATTGTGATTATTCTCTGACGGACGGCGAGCTTAACATAACCATTCGTTTTGGGCAAGGCGGCGTTGATTTTCTGACGCTTGGTAAAACCGAGAGCCTTATGGCAAAGATAATAAAAAACGAGTTCGACGTTTCTTTGAAGGTCGAGATCAAGGAGAGCGACGACGCGCTTTCGTATTTTGAAAGCGAAGCCGCAAAAAGCTTTAAGGCGGAGCTTGACAGAAAGTGCAAGCAAGCACTTGAAAGCTATAATCCAAATGAAAAGCAACACTCTGACGAGGAGGAAGCCGATGCGCCGGCGGACGATAAGCCCAATCTTGCAAGACTTTGGTCGCCGTATGATGAAAACGCTATCGCAATAGTTGAGGACGGCGTTTGCACCATAGGCTCTGCCGTCTTTGATATTTCCGTACCCGAATATTTCTACGGCGAGGAGTTTAAGATAACCCCCGATTCGATATCCAGCTTGCGCACGAATAAGCGAGGCGCGGTGATACTCGGAACGGTCTGTAACTGTAAGAGCGAGGACAGATTTAAGGGTAAGTTCCTCGTTACCTTTGGTCTGTTTGACTCCAACGCAACGATGCTCGTGCGCTTCCCGTTCTGCTCCGAGGAGGAGGCAGGGGAGATATCGGGGCAGTTCCCGAACGGTAAATGCCTTGCGGCGTACGGCGACGTAAAGCGCGACGTTAAATCGGGCGATATGTATCTTGAGCCGAAGTCCTTTGCGGTGATAAAAAAATTCGGCAGAAAGGACACCGCTCCCGAAAAGCGCGTTGAGCTGCATCTGCACACCAATATGTCCGCTATGGACGCGCTAATCGCCCCCGATGCCGCAATAAAAACGGCTATGAAGTGGGGACACCGCGCGGTAGCCATTACCGACCACGGCAACGTTCAGGGCTTCCCCGACGCAATGCTCACGCTCGATAAGATATACGGCAGAGATTGCGAGATTCCCGAGGAGGAGCGCTTCAAGGTGCTCTACGGAATGGAGGCGTATTTTGTAAACGATACCGCAAGTCCGCTTTACGGCAAATACGACGGCGATTTTGACAACGAAACCGTAGTTTTTGACCTTGAGACCACGGGACTTTCCGCAAAGACCTGTAAGATAATCGAAATAGGTGCAGTCAAGGTAAAGGATGGCAAGGTTATCGAGCGTTTTTCGACCTTCGTCGATCCCGAAACTCCCATTTCTGACGAAATAACGCGCCTTACCTCGATAACGAACGAGGATGTGGCGGGTGCTCCGAAAATCGAGGAGATACTTCCGAAATTCCTTGATTTTATCGACGGTTGCTTGCTTGTCGCGCATAACGCCGACTTTGATACGAGCTTTATCCGCGCCGAATGCACAAGGCTTGGATATGAATTCAAAAATCCATATCTTGATACCGTCGGACTTTCTCGCTTCTTGAATACCGACTTAAAGAGCCATAAGCTCGACGTTGTGGCAAAGTATTTCGGTCTTGCCGATTTCCACCATCACCGCGCTGTTGACGACGCAAACATCCTTGCGGAGATCTATTTCTGCATGGTCGAAAAAATGCGCAAGTTCGAGCTTAATACTTTTGCCGATATGACGCGCGAGGTCAAGGCTAATGCAGACCCCTTGAAGCTAAAGCCCTATCACCTGATAATACTCGTGAAAAATAAGACGGGACTTAAAAATCTCTACCGCCTTATTTCAATGAGCTATCTTAATTACTACCACAGAAACCCGCGTATCCCCAAAACGCAGCTCGAAAAGTACCGCGATGGACTTATCATCGGCTCTGCCTGCTCTGCGGGCGAGCTTTATTCCGCGATACTCGACAGTAAATCCGACGCAGAGCTTGAGGATATCGCATCCTTCTACGACTATCTTGAGGTTCAGCCCATAGCAAACGACGGTTATCTCGTTGCCGAGGGCACAGTCGAGAGTGACGAGGCTTTGCGCGATATCAACCGAAAGATATGTGCGCTTGGCGAAAAGCTCGGTAAGCCCGTAGTCGCAACGTCCGACGCTCATTTTATCGATCCCGAGGACGAGGTGTACCGCAGGATACTTCTTGCGGGTATGAAGTTCAAGGACGCGGACAAGCCTACGCCTATCTTCTGGCGCACGACCAACCAGATGCTTGAGGAGTTTTCATATCTCGGTGCTGAAAAAGCGTATGAGATAGTCGTTAAAAACTCAAACGATATAGCCGACAGCATCGAGCGCATACGCCCCATACCGCCCGGCACGTACACCCCGCACATCGAGGGCTCTGACGATGAGCTTCGCGAAAAGTGCTGGGGAAGAGCGCGCGCAATGTACGGCGAGGATCTTCCCGAGCTTGTAAAAAGCCGCCTTGAGACCGAGCTTGAATCAATCATCAAGCACGGCTTTGCGGTTCTTTACATAATCGCGGAAAGACTCGTTAAATACAGCGAAAGCCAGGGGTATCTCGTTGGCTCGCGCGGCTCCGTCGGCTCGTCCTTCGTTGCTACGATGGCGGGTATATCCGAGGTAAACCCGCTTCCGCCGCACTATTACTGCAAGAAATGTCAGTACAATGATTTTTCAAATCCCAACCGCGTTGGCTCTGGATTTGATCTGCCCACGGCGTATTGCCCCGTGTGCGGCGAAAAGCTTGAGCAGGACGGTCAGGACATTCCCTTTGAGACATTCTTGGGCTTCAAGGGAGATAAATCCCCCGATATCGACCTTAACTTTTCGGGCGACGTTCAGGGCAGAGTCCATAAATTCACCGAGGAGCTTTTTGGTGCGGAAAACGTTTTCCGCGCGGGAACGCTCGGCACGCTTGCGGATAAGACCGCATTCGGCTTCGTAATGAAGTATTACGAGAGCAAGGGGCAATCCCTTTGCCGCGCGGAGATAGACCGCATCATCACTTGCTGTATGGGCGTTAAGCGCACCACGGGACAGCACCCCGGCGGTATCATAGTTGTACCGCGAGAGTATGAGGTATACGACTTCACACCCGTTCAGCACCCCGCCGACGACCCGAAATCCGATATCGTAACGACGCACTTTGCGTTCTCGTATCTTCACGATACCATTCTTAAGCTTGACGAGCTTGGACACGATATTCCGACAAAGTACAAGATGCTTGAAAAATACAGCGGAATCTCGGTCATGGACGTGGCTATGAACGACCCAAGCGTTTACGCTATCTTTGAGTCAACGGATTCACTCGGTATTCCGCAGATGGATAGGGAAGACCGCAAGACCAAAATGCTTGGTCTGTCTGTCGGAACTCTCGGACTTCCTGAAATGGGCACGAACTTTATTCAAGGCGTGCTTGTTGATGCAAAGCCCAAAAACTTTGCCGACCTTATGCAGATTTCGGGACTTACGCACGGTACGGACGTGTGGCTCGGTAACGCGCAGGATCTTATCAAGGACGGCGTTTGTACGATTTCCGAGGTTGTCGGAACTCGTGACGGTATAATGCTCGACCTTATCCGCTATGGCGTTGACAAGCTCTTGTCGTTTAAGATAATGGAGTTCGTCCGCAAGAATAAAAAAGGTATCAGAATACCCGACGAAATGCAGGACGCAATGCACGCCGTCGGCGTTCCGCAGTGGTATATAGATTCCCTGCAAAAGATCAAGTATATGTTCCCGAAGGCACACGCCGCCGCGTACGTTATGTCGGCAATACGCCTTGCGTGGTACAAGGTGCACGAGCCCGTTGCGTTTTATTGCGCCATCCTCACCGTTGCGCCCGACGGCTTTGACGGTCAGATAGTTTCAAGAGGACGCGATTATATACTTGCGGAAATGCAAAGGATAGAAAATCTCGGCAAGGAAGCCACCCAAAAGGATAAGGCGACCTTCTCCGCGCTCCAGCTTGCAAACGAGGCGATAATGCGCGGCATCAGATTTTTGCCCGTAAGCCTTAAACGCTCCGACGCTAAAGAGTTCTTGCCCGAGGGCGGCAACATAAGAATGCCGCTAAGCTCGCTTCCGGGACTTGGCGTCAACGCCGCCATCAGCATAGCTCAGGCGAGAGATGAAGAGCCCTTCTTCTCGGTTGAGGACGTAAGAGAGCGCGCAAAGGTAAATAAATCGGTAATGGAGATACTTCGCGCAAACGGCGCGTTTGACGGACTCTCCGAGACCGACCAAATATCAATGTTTGATTTGTTTTAAGGATAATAATGGAAATTAACGAAAAGAATATGCTCCACGATATCCATATCGACATTTCTATGTATAACGCCGCAGGACACCTTGTTCCGAGCGCGTATCAGCGAATGGTGATAAATATGATCGAGGAGCATCTTGACGCTATCGAAATGGGCGAAAAGGCTTTTATGGAAAAGCACGGGCTCTCGTGGATACTGCTTTATATGGCGCTTGAAATAAAGCGCCGTATAAGCCCAAGCATGAAGCTCACAGCTCGCACATGGCATTCTCAGACTATACCGCCGTATTTCAGAAGAGATTTTGAGATACTTGACGAGAACGGCGAGCAGGTCTGCGTCGGAGCTACGCTGTCAGCGCTGTTTTTTACAGCGGACAGAAGGCTCTGTATGGACAGAGCGAAGATCGCTCTTGCCGATATTGGAAGCGGCGAATGCTTGCTTGATATCAACCGCAGGTTTATATGTAAGCAGAGCTTTGAACTCGTTGAGGAGCGTAAAGTGCGTCCGAGTATGATCGACGGCGTGGGACACGTAAATAACACCCACTACGGCGAGTTCGTTTACGATGCAATGACGGACGAGGAGAGAGGGCGATTGGATGCTCTTGAACGGCTTGACGTATGGTTTACCTCCGAGCTTACCGAGGGCGCGCGCTTTTTGGTAGAACGCGCAACCACGGACGAGAACGAAGTTGCTTATCGTGGAACTATTGCATCCGACGGGAAAACGTCCTTTGCGATGAAGTTGAAATTTGGAGGCTTTAAGAATGAACGAGAAAATTAAAAATATCATTTCGGGTATGACCCTTCGCGAGAAGGTCGGTCAGATGTTTATCGCAAGATATCCTACCGACGGAAAATATAATAGGGAAGAGGCAGTTGAAAAATACCACCTCGGCGGATTTACCTGGTATGCGGAGAATTTCAAGGACGAAACGCCCGAAAGCATAAGAGCGGACGTTAAGGCTCAGCAAGCAAAATCTAAGATACCGCTGTTTATGGCTGTTGACGAGGAGGGCGGCAGAGTATGCAGAATATCCTGCTATCCTCAGTTCCGCTACGAGGCGTTTAAGTCCCCGTCGGCACTTTACGAGGAGGGCGGCATCGAAAGATGCGTTGCGGACACCAAAGAAAAAGCAGAGTTTTTGCTTGACCTCGGATTTAACCTCAACTTCGCCCCCGTCTGCGATATGACGTACAGTCCCGAGAATTATATTCACCACAGAACTCTCGGTCAGGACGTGGAAACGACCTGCAAATACGTCAGCGCCGTAGTCAAACAGATGAACGAAAGCCGCCTCGGTTGCTCTATCAAGCATTTTCCCGGTTACGGCGACAACGTAGATACGCATCAGTTTATCGCCCACGACGACAGAAGCCTTGACGATTTTATGAAGGCGGATATCTTCCCGTTCCGCGCAGGTATCGAGGCGGGCGCGGGCATAATTATGGTCGCGCACAACATCGTTAAGGGCATCGACCCCGACACCCCCGAATCCCTCTCGCCGGAGGCTCACCGCCTTATCAGGGAGGAGCTTGGATTTGGCGGAGTTATTATGACCGATTCGCTTGATATGGGCGGCATTACGCGCTTCGTGGGCGAAAAATCTGCCGCAGTTATGGCGGTTACTTCGGGCAACGATATGCTTTGCTGCACCTCTTACCCCGAACAGATAGAGGCAATAATAGAAGCTATAAACAGCGGCGAAATAACCGAGGAAAGAATCGACGAATCAGTTTACCGAATCCTCAAATTAAAAGCCGCACTTGGTATAATAAACCTTTAATAAGGAGCTTATGGCTATGAAAGTAAGCGAAATTCTTGCGAGAAATAAAAAAACACTATCCATTGAGGTTTTTCCGCCTAAAACGAGTGATTCGTTTGAAAAGGTAAGAGTGGCAACGGAAAACATTGCCGCGATAGCGCCCGCATATATGAGCGTAACCTACGGCGCGGGCGGAACGGGTTCAAAATTCACGTTACCTATCGCCGAAAATATCGAGAAAAAGTATAACGTCCCCGTTATACATCACCTCACTTGTGTTGGCTCAAGCGTCGAGAACATTAAGGAACGCCTTGACCTTATGCACAACGCGGGTATAGAGAACGTTTTGGCGCTCCGCGGGGATATTCCCGATGGCGAAATGCCTGAAAATTGGCATTTCAAGCACGCAAGCGACCTTGTTGCCTACATAAAGAATTACGGCGATTTTTGCATAGGCGGCGCATGCTATCCCGAGGGACACCCCGAGGCGGCTTCGATCGATGCAGACCTTGATTTTCTTAAATTAAAGGTCGATATGGGCTGTGATTTCCTTACTACACAGCTTTTCCTTGACAATTCCGTTTTCTATAGCTTCTATGAAAAAGCACTTGCAAAGGGGATAAACGTTCCCATAACCGCAGGAATTATGCCGATCACGAGCATTAAGCAGTTTGGCAGAATAGAAAGCCTTTCGGGCTCGGCTATACCGCACACTATGCGCTGTTGCGCGGAAAAGTACGCGGACGATCCCGTCGCAATGCGCCGTTTCGGCTTGGATTTCGCTACGCTCCAAATTGCAGACCTTTACAATCACGGATTCAAATTCATACATCTGTATTCAATGAACAGTCCCGAAGCCGCAATAGAGATAGGCACAACGCTTTCCAATTATTTCGGCGCAGAGCTGTTTTCGGGTAAATTATAATGAAAGAAAATTTTAAGGATATATTAGGTAAGCGCATCCTCATATTTGACGGCGCGGCGGGCACAATGCTCCAAAGCCGCGGTCTTGCGGCGGGAGAAAAGCCCGAAACGTGGAGCATAAAGCGCCCCGATGATATCGTTGCTCTGCATAGCGAGTATATTGCCGCAGGTGCAGATATAATTAAAACGAATAGCTTTGGTGCAAACGCGTTGCGCTTCCCCGACGGCGGCGAATATAGAGTGGAGCAGCTCGTCAGCGCGGCTGTTGCGTGCGCACGCAAGGCGGCGGATGCGGCAAGCAAGCAGGTGTTCGTTGCGCTTGATATCGGACCTCTCGGAAAGCTTATCGGTGACGGAGAGGAAATGATGGATTTTGAGGACGCCATTTCCACCTTTGCGCGCACGGTAAACGCGGGCAAGTCGGGCGCTGACCTCGTCCTTCTTGAAACCTTTGGAGATATCGCAGAGACACGCGCCGCCCTCATTGCCGTAAAGGAAAACTGCGACCTTCCCGTCGTCGTTACTAACGTTTACGGCGCGGACGGCAGACTTTTTACGGGTTCTGATGCCGCCGTAGTATGCACCGTGCTTTCGGGACTCGGCGCGGATGCGATAGGTATGAACTGCTCGCTCGGTCCACGCGATATGCTCGGCATCATTCCCGATATTGCCGCGTCAACAATGCTTCCTATAGCGGTCAACCCTAACGCGGGGCTTCCGCGCACGGATGCCGAGGGCAATACGGTTTATGACGTTTCAGCAAAGGAGTTTGCCGACGCTATGCTCAAAATGGCGCAATCGGGCGCATCCTTGCTTGGCGGCTGTTGCGGTACTACTCCCGAATATATAGCCCGCCTTGCCGAAAAGGTGCGCGGACTTAGCGTTGCAGAGCGTAATGTCAAAAAACGCTCAATAGTTACCTCAGCTACTCGCATATGTGAGATAGGAAACGAGCGACTTACCATAATAGGTGAGCGCATAAATCCCACGGGCAAGCCGAAGTTCAAGGACGCGCTTCGCCGCGGCGATATAGATTACGCCGTAAACGAGGCTCACAACGAGGCGGCGGCTGGTGCGGATATCCTTGACGTAAACGTGGGACTTCCCGAGATCGACGAATGTGCCGTTCTTACGGAAGCGGTCTGCCGCATACAGTCCGTATGCGACCTCCCCTTGCAGATAGACACCGCACTTCCGACGGCTATGGAGGCGGCGCTTCGCAGATACAACGGAAAGGCACTTATCAACTCCGTCAACGGAAGCGAGGCTTCAATGTCCGCAATTTTACCGCTTGCCGCCAAATACGGAGGTATGATCGTCGCGCTTACGCTTGATGAGAGCGGAATTCCCGACAGCGCAGAGGGCAGATACGAAATAGCCAAGCGCATAGTGCAAAGAGCCGCAGAGTACGGAATCCCCAAGGAGGACGTGATAGTCGACCCTCTGACTCTCACGCTTGGAGCTGATCCGCTTGCCGCCGAAAAAACGCTTGGCGCGGTAAAGCTTATAAAAGAAAATCTCGGTGTTGCCACCTCTCTCGGCGTGTCGAACATATCCTTCGGTCTGCCCGACAGAGATAAGGTAAATACGGATTTTCTTACCGCCGCTATGGAAGCGGGACTTTCTGCCGCCATCCTCAATCCCAATTCCGCGTCGATGATGCGAGTAGCAAGGGGAGAGGGCGATAATGACGGTGACGCGCTTGGCAGACTTGGTGAGCACATCAGCGCCGCCACGGTAGTTAAGCCGCGCGGAGACGACCTGACGGGCGCGATATACGGCGGAATGAAGAGCCGCGCCGTCGCACTTGCAATCGAAGAATGCGATAAGATATCGCCGAAGTCGGTGATAGACGAGAAGATAGTTCCTGCACTTGAGGAAGCGGGTAA
>JAZPZM010000157.1:0-25536 GCA_045544735.1 Eubacteriales bacterium | reverse complement strand
CCCCGGATAGGCAGGATTGCCGCCGTTATACATAAACACATCATACGAGACTGCTCCTTCTTCTCCAGCAGAATCATCATAATCTGGGTCAAATCCCCAACCATGATTTCTCATTTGGACTTCAATATATTTAGTATCATCGCTACCTGTGCTATAGTACAAGACCTCCTGCAACTCCGGCGGAATATATAGCACCAAAAACAACACGCAAGCCTCGCTATCCTCGCTCACGCGTACAGTAGGATCCTTCACGTAGGTCTTACCCGGAACGAGCGTGTAACTGTTTTCAAGAACACGGGGAGCAACCGCTAATGCGACCTCGTTTCCGTTCTCATCAACGGGCTTGCCGTCCTCGTTTACCTTCGCCTCGTCGAGGTGAAGCTCTATCTTACCGATGGTAAAGGCGTTTCTAAGAGTTTCTGAATCATCATAGAGATAAGCAAACGTTGCGGCTATAGAGATAGCGGAAACAAGTATCATCGCCACTGCAACAAGCAGTATTTGCTTTACTTTTTTCATTGCTTCCCTCCTTAAATTATATAATAAGATTTGTGAGTGCGCGTTAGCTAAATTACGGATTGTTACCGAAGGGGTCGAATTCTTTTACAAGGATATCAGTCCAAAGATCATCTGCTATAGCATCTTCAAAGCCTTCACTTTGAATAGCGTACGCGGTTATCACTATTTCCTCCCTTTCCGCCTTTTCAAGCTCCTCACTTGTGGCATCAGGGCGAATTGCTATATTATCGAACAGAGGCAGCACACTTCCTGCTGTTACATCAAGCTGTCCGAATAAAAGATATTTACCGTCTTCAACCTGCACAACGTGATCATCAGACAGTCGGTGCCATGATTTTCCAACTTGTTTTTCTATGCTGTAATCGTCATTATTAAGCATCACCGCATTGATCGAGTCTGGTATATATATTAAAACAAATACTATACAAACCTCGCTACCTTCCTCTACGTATACGGTGGGATCTTTCACGTACGTTCTACCGGGGATGAGCTTATATTCATTCTCGTAAACGCGGGGGGCGTCTGCTACGTTATCAAGTACGTTTCCGTCCTCGTCAACGGGCTTGCCGTCCTCGTTTACCTTCGCCTCGTCGAGGTGAAGCTCTATCTTACCGATGGTAAAGGTGTTTCTAGCAGTTTCTGAATCATCATAGAGATAAGCAAACGTTGCGGCTATAGAGATAGCGGAAACAAGTATCATCGCCACTGCAACAAGCAGTATTTGCTTTACTTTTTTCATTGCTTCCCTCCTTAAATTATATAATAAGTATCAAAAGCATTCGTTTAATTATTTTTCTTGATTGAATGGGTCGCAGAGTTCCAAGATTTTGCTCCAAACATCATGATCACTCATTTTGTCCGTTCCTTCGTTCTGAAATGCATAAGCGGTTATTTTTATTTCATTCAAATCCGCCCCCTTGAGCTGGTCTTGCGTAACGCTTTTATCGATCGTTATTGACTCAAAGAAAGGAAGCGTCGTATTCGCCGCAACCGGTTGTGCATAGTTATAGCCAAACACCACACAAAACTCTGTGGAGTCCACGGCTCCATCCGGAATAGCGTAACCATTGGCTCTCCAACCATTTCTCAGGATTTGCGGAAAGATGCATCCACCATATTCATCAACATCATATATAACATTTACAAGCGACTTCGGCATACGCAGAACCACGAACACTATACAATCCTCGCTGCCTTCCTCTACGTATATGGTAGGATCCTTCATATAGGTCCTGCCGGGGATAAGCTTGCATTCGTTTTCAAGAACACGGGCGGCATCCTTTACGTCATCAACCACGGTTCCGTTCTCGTCAACGGGCTGACCGCTTTCATTCACTTTCGCTTCGTCAAGCGATATTTTCACCTTACCGACGCCAAAGGCGTTTTGCGCAACGTCTGTCTGCGATTTCAAATAGGCGATGGTTGCGGTTATCGAGATCACAGCTGCAAGAAGCATTGCCACTGCAAGTAAAAGTATTTTTTTCAATCTCTTCATTTGCACCCATTCCTTTCTCTAAATTTCGTTATGCCTTCGCCCGTGGGACGAAAAGCTACCTATTATATATAAGAATTATTCTGCGGTATTATCACCGCCGTTGTCGGCAGTCTCGGTGGGGGTATCAGCCTCGGCAGCAGCGGCATCCTCGGTGGGCGGAGCGTTCTGCTCGGTCGCCGCAAGCTGAGACTTTATTTCCTCTATTTCCTGCTTTGCGGCATTCATCTGCTCGGCTGAAACCGCCTGAGCCGCCTTTTCCTTCCCCTTCTTGTCGTCGGGGAAAAGAATGTCGGGCAGGAACGTTGCCAGAAGAAGCAGGCACGCAACAACTATTGCAATATACGTTCCGGGAGGGTTCTGTATGTAGTCGGCTACGTAGCCGAGATAGGGTATCGAGAAAATAGGCTTGCCAATGACGTTATTCTCGTGAAGGAGAGAGCCGTCGGCGGAATTGTTCGCGTCGCCCTTGGTGACGAAGCGTATCGCCTGCTTACCCGTTCTGTCGTTGATAACGGGCGCGCCGTTTTCGTCGACAGCGGGGACGATCTCGATTATTCTGTGCGTTACAACGATATCGTCGGAAAGCATATACGTGACGGGGTCGTTCACCTTAAGCTCGTGGGGATCGACGTCTACGACGTAGATTATCGAGCCTACGTGGTATTCAGGCTCCATCGAGCCTGACAGAACGGTGTAGGGGTTGATGCCAACGAGCCTTACGCCTGCCAGCAATACGGCTATAGCCACCGCCAGAATGACGATGGTCCAAGTAACTATATTCCAAATAAGTTTAACTGTTTTCATTGATTTCGCCTTGTCTTGTTTCGTTTTTGGGACAGTTTCCGATAATAACTATATTGATACATAAACATTATAAAGCAAAATAATGAAAAAATCAAGTATAAATTTAGATTTTTATGAAATTATGTTGATAAAACACAAATAAAAGAGCCATTTTGGGCACATAGAAAAGTGTTTTTGTGTAAAATACCAAAATAGTTTACAAACTAACAAGTCTGACAATGTTTTAACAATTTATGCCGCTAACTATTTTGCTCTTTTTGAAGATTTTTTAAAAAAATTTAGATTTTTTCATTTTTACTATTGACAAACGATTTGGAATGTGGTATTATATGTGGGTACGAAAAAGTACCTAATAAATGCGCCGTTAGCTCAGCCGGATAGAGTGTTTGGCTACGAACCAAAAGGCCAGGGGTTCGAGTCCCTTACGGCGCGCCAGCAAAAAAGGAACTTCGCAAAGCGAAGTTCCTTTTTTGCAATGATATCCGTTCCTTTCGGAACGGGTGATATATCTTCGATATGATATCGCACTCCGTGCGATGATATATGCCTGCGGCATATGAAGGAACGGATATTATATCATACTTGCGAAGCAAGTATATCATGCGGCAAAGCCGTATATCATATCGCGATAGCGATATATCATTAAAAAACATAATCTTTTATGATTATGATATTCGATGAAAGAAGGTGTTTCTATGTCCGAAAACAAATTGCTCAATTTATCTTTTGAATTCGCGGTTACTATCGTAAATCTTGTTGACGGTGTAACTGCACCGAAAAGCTCTTATATGATCGACCAGCTTGCAAGAGCGGGAACTTCTGTTGGTGCAAATATTCACGAAGCTCAATATGCGCAAAGCAAAAAAGATTTTGTCGCAAAGCTTGAGATTGCATTGAAAGAAGCTAATGAAACAAGCTATTGGTTGAAATTGATGTACGAAACCAAACGAATAGATATCACAACATATCAATACGCGGAAAAGCTTTGCGGCAACATCCGCAGATTGTTGATCGCGTCCTGCAAAACCGCAAAGGAGAACACGAAATAAATCAATTCGGTAAATTGTTTCAAGAATTTCTATATCGCTTAAGGGGCTGTCTCGGTTAGATGCAGCCCTTTTTTGCATCCAAGCCGCAGGCTTGGCATAGACGCTCGCAGGCTCGCTATTCCGTCGCTTCGCTCCTTACATCGCCGCACGAAGTGCGGTGCATATCATCAAGGTCGGCAAGCCGACCTTGTATCTCATCACGCGTCAGCGTGCATCCTCCTGCGGCTTGATGAGATGCAACACTGCGTGTTGATGATATGCAATTCCTTCGGAATTGATGATATACAAGGCTTCGCCTTGATTTGTTTGCGGACGTGTGATATAATATACGCGAAGGAGGTGACGGTATGCCGTTTCCGTTATTGAATCTGATATTACTGTTATTGGGATTTTTTACATATTTTCATTTTAGAGTCGGAATTTATGCATATTGCAGAATCTCTAAAATAAGCAAAACTTATATTCGCAAAAACACGAAGGGCGTGTCAAATTATTGGCTGTATTCTCGCCTCCACAAGCAAGGCGACATCGGTGTGCTATATTACCTCAACTTGATATATTTGTTTTTGCTTATCCTTTTTTCAATCGCATTTGCATTATCTTGGATATCGTTTTTTAAAATACCCATTATTATCACGGGCTTATTATTGAGCATAGCAAGCATACCCGTTTTTTTCACGTCTTTGATATATACGAATACAGACGACGTCGGGAAAGCCTTTGTTGTGTTCAAGGTGTTCAAGGGATACAACGGAAAAAGCAGACGCTTTGCAACGGCATTAGATTGGCTTTTCGCATTTTTGCCGCTTGCGCTATACGTCTTTTTCTTGATCAAATAAGTAGCACTCTCGTTAAAACCGCCACGCTTCTCCCAAAACATCTTGCCTTTTTCAGGATTTTATGTTATAATTACGTTTAGAAACAAACGCGGATGATCGTTCAACAATTTATTCAAAAGGAGAAAAATATGAAGTACGTAAGACTTATCGCGCTTTTGTTGGTATCTCCCATGCTCCTCGGAGCATTCGCCGCATGCTCGCCCGCGGGCGGCGGCACACCCGATACTACCGCGCCCGATACTACCGTGCCCGATACCACCGTGCCTGACACTACCGTGCCTGACACCACCGTGCCTGACACTACCGTGCCTGACACTACCGTGCCTGACACCACCGTGCCCGATACCACCGTACCTGACACTACCGTGCCCGATACTACTGTGCCTGATACTACCGTGCCCGATACTACCGTGCCTGACACTACCGTGCCCGATACTACCGCGCCCGATACTACCGTGCCTGATACTACCGTGCCCGATACTACCGCGCCCGATACTACCGCGCCCGATACTACCGCGCCCGTCGAGCCCAAGCCCAACGGACTCGTAGTTTACGCAGACGGCGGGTATAAGGCTAATATTATCATCAAAAACGGTGCAAGTGACAGTTTAAAGGACGATCTTGCCTCGCTCCAAGCCACGTTCAAGGACGTTCTCGGCAAAAAGCCCTCCTCCATAACCGACACCGCCGCGGGCGCGAACGCCCCCGCCATCATCATCGGCAAGACGAGTATTGCGGAATCCGCATCCGCATTCAACGCGCTCGGTGAAAACGAGGCTGCCGCGCAATACATAAATGAAAAGTACGTTATCGTATACTCTACCCCCAAGGGACTCGTTCTTCTCCTTGAGAAGATCGAAGCAAAGCTTCGTGCCGCCGCAAAGAAATCCAATACTATCCTTATCGACGAAAGCTGGAACGTAAAGCTTTCCGCCGCTGACGTCCTCGGCTACGAGGTAGATAAGCTCAAGGACACCCTTGCGCTTCCCACCTACAACGGCAAGGCGTTCACGTCAAGCGACGTTGACCTTGGTCAAGGCTCGCTTATGTACATCGCCAAGGGCACGAGCTACAGCGAATACGAGCAATATCTTAATGACCTTAAAAAAGCGGGATTCGTATTCTACACCGACAACGAGATCGGCGGAAATCAATACGCTACCTACATTACCAAAACGCAGATAGTCAACGTAATGTATTTCCAGAACAAGAGCGAAACGAGAGTTACCGTCGACGACAGATCGCAGTTTGACTTGACGGGACTTGAGTCCGACAACATCTACAAGGAAGTAACGAAGCCCTCTCTGACCGTTATCGGAATCGGTGAATCGGGATATCCCGGCGGAATGGGCTACGTTTACAAGCTCTCCGACGGCAGATTCTTCATCATCGACGGCGGTATCACCAGAGCCGAGGAATGCTCCAATAAGGCTATGTGCTCGGCAGAATGGCTCTACAACACGCTCCTTGACCTTGCTGACGACCCCGAAAACATCGTTATAGCGGGCTGGCTCCTCACCCACATCCACAACGACCACGTCGGCGCGTTCATTGATATGGCGGTAGAAAAGAAATGCACGAGCAGAATAACCGTGCAGACCGTTATATACAGCCAGCCGAACGATCAGCACATGAAGGATATCGGCAAGTATTACAGACGAGTATGGGTGCCCAACGCGCTCAATCTCTGGAAGGTTGAAAACGTTATCAAGGCTCATCCCGGTCAGGTTATCCATTTTGCAGACGTTACTATTAACATTCTCGGCTCGCAGGACCTCGTTCTCCCCGGAACCATCTCCTCCCACAACAATATGTCGGTGGTAAGCATGGTTGAATTCCAGGGATACGACGCGCTCTACCTTGCGGATGCCGAGGGTCTGCTCAACACCCAGCTCAAGAACATCTACGGAAGCGAGCTTAAGTGCGACATCCTCCAGCTTGCACACCACGGCTATCACAACACGGACGCGGGTATGGTTTACTCCTACGCAAAGCCCACTATCGTATTCTGGCCCGTTAGCACGGGACACTACGACGGCTCGGGCGGCGCGTGCGTAAGAGACGTTATCTTTAACCGTCAGTTCTTCGCGGACGGCATTACCAACCACGTCGCAGGCGAGACGAATATGACCATTACCGACTTCAAGACTTGGGTTCCCGAACCGAGATGGAACCCGATGGTTTAAATTAAAATATGGGACACCAAATGCAAAAGCATTTGGTGTCCCATTCTTTTATCCGAATATTTGCAATTTTTCTTTGAAATCCTCGAATTTCACGTTCTCGCGGATGCGGGTAAAGCCCCACTTCTCTGCGAGCGCGTCTGCAATTATATCCGCCGTCGTGATGTGCGTAAGAAGGCTGTTGTGGTCAGCCGCCCCCTCTGTGCCGTCAGCACCGACCTTGGGAATGACCACGACCTGCATATAATCCTCCTTCATAATACCCGCGTCCGTCATTGCGGAAACGGCGTATTTACCCGCGTTGGAGTTGGTGTGCGTCCACACCATATACGCATTCGGGTAAAGCGTGTGGAGCTTTTGCACCATCGCAACGACCTCGCGCTGATACGTCGTCTGGTCAAAACCGTCCTTCGTCGTATCGTTGCCGCCGATGTTGAAAAGTATCACGTCGGGCACCCACGCGCTGTGCTCCCACTTTGCGGTAGTCTGCGCACCCGAAACGTCGTTCGAGGTGGTGATGCCGCTGTAATCAAGAACCTTGCTTATCGCCTTATTCGGAGAATACGCAACGCCCCAGCCGCTATGCGCCACGAACTGCACGTCCGCGCCGAACATACGCGCCGTAAGATAGTTAAAGGCGTGAAGCGAGCTGCTGTTCGCGCTCGTGCGCGAGCAAGCGCCGTCGGTTTCGGTATACGCAAGCGAGCCGTAGCCCGAACCGCCCGACGCGCATACTACCATAAATCTGAAATTGCCGCTATCGTATTCCTTGTCGCGCTTCTCGAACGTGCCGTCCGTTTCCATCGACAAGACCGACGTCGTAGCGTCATAAGGCTCGCTCATTTTAAGGCACTTGACGGTATGCTTGCCCTCGCCAAGCCCCTCGACGATAGCTATACGCTGTTTTCCGCCCGTCAGACGAAACGTGCGTTCGGGCGCGGCGGTGGGAATCACCTCGCCGTCAACGGCGACGTTGTAGTAGGGATAGTGCGACTCCGAACCGCCCGCAACGGTGGACTCAAACTCAACGTAAAGGGCAGTTCCGACAAAGTCAACGGTAAAGCCCGTGGCGGTGTGGTAGAGGGTAATTCCCTCCCCCTTCGCCTCGTATCTGCCCTCCCATTTGACGTACTCGCCGTTTGCCGTAAGCGCGTCGCCGTCAAGCCTTTTTACGCCCTGCGGCTCATCCTCGGAGCAAGCGGCAAAAATCGGGACGAGCATAAAGATGCAGAGCATCAGACAAATGATCTTTTTCATCGTCTTACCCCATCAAGTAGTAGATGGTAGTTCCGCTGGTGGTCATCATAATGAAGATAACGCAAACTACGATAGGACCTACCCACGCTCTACCCGACTTGTTGAAGAAGAAGCGGTTAAGGAGCGGAAGCGCCGCCATAAGAGGAATAATGCTGAAAAGCATATTTACGAAGAGCCATTGGGGCGCGGCGGTGTCGGTAAATCCGATAGTACCCGTTTTGATAAAGGGAAGATATTCAAGAACGAGTATCGCAACGAGACCGAGCGTGTTGCCGAGGAGTGCTATGCACTTGCTGAGCCACTCGCTCCAGTTCGACGGGCGCATCGAGCAGTTGACGCGCAAGGAATTTGAGATATAGAATATCAGGAAGAACGGAATATACATAAGTCCCGCAAGTATCGACTCCCAAGTGAGCATTACTCTTGCCGAAACGAAGAAAAGGCGCATATCCGTGTGGAAAACGAGGTACAAAAGTCCGTTAAGACCGAAGAAGGCGGCAATGAGAATTATCGCCATAAGCGGCGTTTTCCAGAAATCGCTTCCGCTAAGCTTCATCGGCTCAAGCTTCGAGATGTACGAGCGGCGCACGGCGGCAACGTCGCCGCCCTTCTTGGCGCGGGCGTGGTCGATTGCGTATTCAAGCGCCCAAGTGCCAAAGAATATAGCGATACCGATAAGACCGTTGGCAACCGCCCACAGCATTACGGCGTTGGTAAATCTCTGCGGGAAGAACCACGTCTGCGTGCCCGATTTTGCCTCTGGGAACCACTCAACGCTAAGCTCAACGCAGACCATATAAAGCACGCAGGCTATAACGGCGGATGCCGCAAATGAGAGCCAGAAAATGACTCTGCCCTTGACCTTCTGGTCGGCGGTGCGTGCGGGAAGCTCCTTTTTAAGACTTGCAAAAAGTCTCGTGCGGAGAAGCAAGCAGAAAAGCGCCATAATGAACGCAAAGCCGCCGATAAGAGCCATTCCGCTTCCTATCTCCTTCCACAGCCAGCTGTGGGAGGTATCCGCAACACCATTCTGAAGGTTTGCGTTATCGTAATTATCGAAGGTGTAGCCAAAGAAGCGAACGAGGTTCGTAAGCGTCTCGTTATCGTAGGGCTGTGCGGCGTGAATGCAGGATTCGTTATTGATAACGGCGTAATTGCCCTCGTAGGGGTTGCCGTAATCCTTGCCGAGTTCGACCTCGTCGATGAGGTCAAGTCCCGCTCTCTTAAGCTGATAGTTTACGATATCGATAGCCTCGGGAGCGTAGCGCATATCGGCGTTGCCGATCTCAAGCCACTTCTTTTCATCCTCGGAAAGAGTAGCGCCCGACGCTTGCTTGTCAAGTATCTCGTTCTTCTTTACGGCGGTGGCGTTCTGGAACGCGCCCTCGTCGTTCGCGGAATAGCTTATTCCTATGTTACAATCAGCATTCGTCCAGTTCCAGCCGCGGATGTATCCCGTTATGTAAACCGAATTAAGTCTCGACTTGGTCTTGGTGTCGCCCGCAAGCTTACCCTCGCGCTCCGCGAGCTTCTGCGCGCCGTTACCGCCCGCAGAATGTCCCGTTGCGCCGATAAGGTCGCGGTCTACCCAATCAAACTCTGCTTTTCCCTCCTCGGAGAAAAGATGATCCATCCAATAAAAGAGTCCGTAGCCCTCGTTTGTAGCGGACTGCGACTCGTAGGAGGGCGAGGACTCGCCCTGTCCGAAGGGGTCTATGCAGATAACGCCAAAGCCGCGGCGCACAAGCTCGATACAGAAGGATGCCTGCGTTTCCTTGGTACGCTGAATACCCGGAGCAACGAGAACGAGCGGAACGGGATTTTCCGCGCTCGCATCCTTCGGCTTATAAACGTCAGCGACGTTCAGCGCGGGTAGCTTTCCGCTGTCGAGATAACGCTGATACGCCTTTGAGGTCGAGGTCTCAAGCGTAGGCGTAGTCTCAATCGTTACGGTATATATCTCGGTTGAGAAAAAGTCGGTCTGAATAAGGGATGCAAGGAAGCCGCCAAGCACGACGAGCGCAAGACCTATGGCAAGTGCGGACTTCGCCTTGTCCCAATTTTTGAACCAATCAAGTATTTTTTTCATTTTTTACCTCTTTCGGCAAAACGGCGGAAAATATTTTCCGCCGTTTTGATTGTTTATGCTGTAAGGTATGCGTAAAGCTCAAGCGCGAGGGTGTTTTCGGTAAGGCGTGCGGTCATTCTGTCCGCCGCAACGGTGGTCAGAGGAATCTTTGCCTTTTCAAGTATGCTTACGCCCGCAGTTGAATTAACGTTGTTACCGCATCCTACGACTATGTCAAAATCACCCGCCGCGTTAACGGCTGCGCCAAGATCCGCTACCTTGTTGCCATCGGTAGTGGTCTCGACCCAAGTGATAGTAAGCTTGCTTACGTCGTAGCCCTTTGCGCTGAGGTGAGCCTCAAAGCCGGACTTGATAGCCGCGAGCTCATCAGCAGTTACCCAACTGCCGTTCTTCGTCCAAACGGATATCTTAACCGAGGTATCAGCCGCAGGCTCATCGGGTGCTTTGGTAGTTTCAGGTGCAGTAGTTTCAGGCGCGGTAGTTTCGGGTGCGCTTGTTTCGGGAGCGTACTCCGCGCCCGACAGGTAGGTGTAAAGCGCCTTTGCAAGCTCGTTCTCGGTAAGGAGAGCGACCTTTCTGTCGGCCGCAACGATGCTCGTAAGGATATCAGCCTTCGCAACGATGCTGACTCCGCCCGTGGTGTTTACGTTGTTTCCGCAACCTACGATGATGTCGTAAGTACCCGCGTTAACAAGTGCGCCAAGGCCTGCTCCCTTGTTGCCGTCCGTGGTCATCCCCTCAAAGGTGATGGTGAGCGCGCTTACGTCCTTACCCGATGCGGTAAGAGCCGCCTCGAAGCCCGACTTGATAGCCGCAAGCTCGTCTGCGCTTACCCAATCGCCGTTCTTCGTCCATACGGCGATAAGAACGCTGCCCTCGGCACTTGCCTCTCTCTTTTCGTAGACGGCGTAGAGCTTGATAACACCCGTAGCGTCCGCGTGATCCTGAAGGTCGTACATCGAAAGAGCCTTGGATGCGTCGAATACTACCTCTCCGCCCTCCTTCGTTGCCCAGCCTACGAACTTGTAGCCCGACTTTGCGGGAGCATCGATGGGTGCGCCCGTCTCTCCGACGGTTGCGCTGCTCTCGTTGCCGTCGGCAACGATAACGATGTCTATAGTCTGTTCGGGAGCTACCTCACCCTCGCAAACGAGGACTACGGTAGTGCCGTTGAATACGAATTTTGCGTTGCCGTTAACGGTTGCAAGATAGCTCTCGCCAAGCAGGAAGGAAACGTCCACCTGACCGTCGTAAGAGCCGGCCGTAACGCTTACGGCTACGTTGTTGCTACCCACGGGAGCGATAAGAGCTACTGCCGCGGGATTGGTGTCAACACTCTTGGTGTTGGGGTTTGCGCTAAGGTATACGCAATTATCAGCCTTCTCGGCTACGGCATACGCGCTACCCTCGGTGAATGCAAAAACGTTTGCGGTAACGAAGCAGTTCTTAACGCTACCCGTTGCCTCAAGCTTACCTGCCACGCCGCCGACGTTCTTTCTGCCGCCGACGTAGGACAGGATCTTAGTGGATCTGTATTCGCCCTCGACGTAGCAATCGGAAATGCTACCCGCGTTAAGACCCGCAATACCGCCGACGTTCTCGTCCGCGTGTACGCGGATACCGGCGAAATAGCACTCGCTGATGCTTGCGTTTGCCATATTGTAGCCCGCGATTCCGCCGAAGTTGGAGTTGTTAGTTCCGCTTGCGGCGTCACCCGCAGCGGAATCCTCGTATCTCTGAGAAAGAAGCTTTGCAGAGCCGTCAACGAAGCACTTGGTTATCTTGCCCGCGTTGATACCCGCGATACCGCCGCCGTAGCTGTAGTTGCTGAGCGACTTTCCGCCGCTTTCGGTGCTGTTCCACGCGCCGAAGCAGCCGTTAGAGGTGCAAAGCTCGATAGTGCCGTAGTTAAGACCTACGATAGTACCGCCCGCTATGCAAGCCTTGACAGTACCCGTCGAGGAATCGCTCGTTACTATCTTACAGTTATAGACCGTACCGCCCGCAAGGTTCGTGCCTACCACGCCGCCCGCGATTCCGCGCTTGCCCTCTCCGTCGGGGAGAGTGTCGTTGAGCGCGTTTTCAAGTCCGTTTGCGCCCGCAAGACCTGCGGTGCTTTCGACCTTTGCGGTAACGTTTATCTTTTCTACCTTACCCGCGTTGAAATCGGCAATAGAGCCAACGCTGTCGTAAAGCGCGGTGGATACCGAGCCTGCAACGCCTACGTTATGAACGTAGCCCTTTTCGCCGACCTTGTATATCGCGCCGCAGTTGCTGTTTTCAAGGGTGATCGTTCTGCCCTTGCCGTCAAGAACGCCGTTGAACACAAATCCCGTCTGGTCGACTCTTGAGGTTTCGATGGTAATGCTTGCGGCAAGCTCAAAATAAGTATTTTCCGCTACGTTTGCGCGGTTTACTGCGGTGAAATCAAGTGCGTTGCCTATGAGATAGGGGTTAGCCTCACTTCCCGCGCCGCCGAGAAGAACCTCCTCGGCAACTGCCGCATCGGCAGTCTGGGTGGTGTCCTTTACGGATACCTTGTACTTACCGCCCTGGGGAATAGCGTCGGGGGTAAAGGTGACGAGGAATGCCTCGGCGTCAAACGCTACGCTACCCGTAAGGGTGGTGGCAACACCCGCCGCGTCGGTGATGACTACCTCGTACTTATCGGCGGCGGAAGCCGCCTTCTGCGACCATACAAGCTTGCTCGTGCAAGCCTCGTCAGCCTTCTTAACGTCGGTGACGTGCGCGAACACCTGTCTGTAGCCCGCGTAAAGAGTAAGGTTTGCGGTCACGATGCCCGTGGTGAAGTTCCAAAGGGTATCGTCCGCAAAGGTGTCACTCGTATACCAGCCCGTGAATACGAAGCCCGCATCCGAGAAGGTGGGCTTTGCAGGCTCGGTAATACGTCTGCCGTTCTGAACGGTAATAACGTCGCCGTACTGCTTTCCCTCTACCATAAAGGTAACGGTAAAGCCGTCGGTCGTAGTCTGGGTGTCGTCGCCGCAGGCAACGAACACGCCAAGACACATAATGAGCGCAAGAATCAGCGCCGAAATTCTTTTAAAGTCCTTCATAAAGCTTCTCCTTTATTTTTTTATCTTTGCCACGCCCGTCTCGATAGCGGCGGCGGCAACTGCTCGCGCTACGGACTCGTGCGCGCGCTTATCGTAAGCAAAGGGGAGGATGTATTCACGCGAAAGCTCCTCGTCGGAAATGCACTCAGCAATTCCGCGGGATGCCGCCATCATCATCTCCTTGTTTACCGTGGTAGCTCTTACGTCAAGCGCACCGCGGAAAAGTCCGGGGAAAACGAGAACGTTGTTTATCTGGTTGGGGTACTGCGACGAACCCGTGCCGACGATAAACGCGCCCGCGTCCTTTGCGTCGTCGGGGTGTATTTCGGGAACGGGGTTAGCGCAGGTAAAGAGAATGGGCTTTTCAGCCATGGAGCGTACCATTTCCTTAGTAACGCAGTTTGCTACGGAAACGCCGACGAGAACGTCCGCGCCCTTCATAGCGTCGGCAAGCGTACCCGTGAGCTTTTCTCTGTTGGTTATCTTCGCAAGCTCCTGCTGAACGGGGTTGAAGCGCGTGTCACCCTCGACGATAATGCCGCGGCTGCTGCACGCGATAACGTCCTTAACGCCAAACGCCATAAGGAACTTTGCAATAGCGATTCCCGCAGCGCCCGCGCCGTTTATTACGACCTTTATCTCGTCTATCTTCTTGTCCGCGAGCTTAAGCGCGTTGAGAAGCGCCGCCGCGGTAACGATAGCAGTACCGTGCTGATCGTCGTGGAAAACGGGAATATCAAGCTCCTCTTTAAGTCTCGTTTCTATCTCAAAGCAACGGGGAGCGGAAATATCCTCAAGGTTTATACCGCCAAACGAGCCCGCAAAAAGCTTGATAGAGCGAATTATCTCCTCGGTATCCTTGCTTGCGATGCACAAGGGGTACGCATCAACGTCGCCGTAAGCCTTAAAGAGTGCGCACTTGCCCTCCATAACGGGCATACCCGCCTCGGGTCCGATATCGCCAAGACCGAGAACTGCCGTGCCGTCGGTGATAACGGGTACGGTGTTCCAGCGGCGAGTCAGCTCAAAGCTCTTCTCAACGTCCTCGTGTATAGCCATACAGGGCTCGGCAACGCCCGGAGTGTACGCGAGGGAAAGCTCCTCCCTGCTACCTACGGGAACTCTTGCCGTGATTTCGATCTTACCTTGCCATTCTGCGTGTTTTTTAAGTGATTCTTTCCTGTAATCCATGATCTGCACCTGCCTTATTGAATATTGAAATTAAAATACGAGGGATTCGCGGCGATGTCCTTCAGCACCTCGGAAAAGAGGAAGGAAAGCGCCGTGATAGTAACGCCAAAAGCTATACCTATGATACCGCAGACGAGTCCCGCGGTGGAAAAGGCTGAAAACTTGCCCTTTTCGCCTCTGTCAACGGCGGCAAGCACCACGGCAACGATTCCGCACGCCACGCCCGCACAGCAACAGCAAAGCACTATTGAGCAAATGCCAAGCACCATCGAAATAGCGGCGACGGTACTGTTTTTATTTTCTCCCGTCGGCACACTGCCTTCGTATTCGTAGTTGAAGGGTTGTTCTCCATTGTTCATATTAAGTTATCGCTCCTTATAATACAATTTACCAAATTGTATTATATCATAAAATGCGTTTTTTTGCAATAGAAAAAACTCTCACACCTATTTCTTTTTTAGAATTTTTATGATATAATTAAAATAACAACAAGCAAACGGAGAACGTGATGGGAAAATTGTCGAGTTTTTTTAAGGTCAGAAATTTCATTTGTCTGCTTATCGCGGGCACGATAAACGCCATAGGCGTAACTATATTCCTTGCCCCCGTAAATCTTTACGACAGCGGCATATCGGGAACGTCCATCCTGCTGTCCCAGCTGACCCCCGAAACGTGGACGCTTTCTATGTTCCTATTGATACTTAACGTCCCTCTGTTCCTTTTCGGACTGAAAAAGCAGGGCGTATCGTTTACCGTATATTCCATATTCGCAATAGCCGTCTATTCATTCGTTTCGTGGCTGATAACGTACGTCCTCCCCATCGACGTAAGCATCGCCTCGCCGCTCGCCGGTCAGGACCTCTTGCTCTGCGCGCTGTTCGGCGGAGTCATTTCGGGTGTCGGAAGCGGACTTACCATAAGAAACGGCGGCGCGATCGACGGTATCGAGGTCATGGCGGTAATCTTCGCAAAGAAGCTGAACATCACCGTCGGAACGTTCGTTATGATATACAACGTCATATTGTACGTCGTTTGCGGAATAGTAATAAACAGCTGGATACTGCCGCTTTACTCGATAGTCACCTACGCGGCGGGGCTTAAGACCGTCGACTTCGTCGTAGAGGGCTTTGACCGTTCAAAATCCGTAATGATAATCACCGACAAGGCGGCAGAGATAAACACCGCGCTTATGGACGAGTTCAAGTGCGGAACTACGCTTATGTCGGGAACGGGCGGATACTCAAACGCGCAAAAGACCGTCATTTACTTCGTAGTAAACAGATTTCAGATATACAAGATGAAAAACATCATCCGCGCCATCGACCCTTACGCATTCGTGACCATCAGCGAGGTCGCGGACGTTTTCAAAAGCAAGGACGTAATGTAAAAAAGCCTACATTCGCCTTTTTTTCGGAGGGGGCTGTCTCAGTTAGATGCAGAAGTCGCGATTTTGTCGTCGTCGGCGTACGAGGGTACGCCAGAGGGCAAAAGCGCGGCTAAAAAATACGTATAAAAATCGAAATCCGTGAGGATTTCTACCTAAAAGACCGCTTTCTTCATCCTTTTGGACGAAAAAAACGGTCTTTTTTCTTTACTTATTTTTGTATTTTTGTTCTGCGCTAAATGAGACAGCCCCCATTTTTACTTTCTAAAAGCCGCCTTTAAAAGCGCGGAGAGCTTCGGAGGCGTGCCGTAGAGCAGAACGCCCATACGGTATATTTTTGCCGCAAGCACGCCGATGCCGACGGTCGATGCAATGAGAATGACAATGGATGCGGCTATCTCGTACCACGCGACCGTGCTCATGGCTATTCTCGTAAACATAGCCATCGGCGACGTGAACGGAATATACGAGCAGACCGTCATCAAGGTGTTGTCAACATTACCCGATGTCATTGACATCATAACGACCATAAATCCCGCTATGAAAATCAACGTAACGGGCATAACGGAAGTGTTGATATCCTCAAGCTTTGAGGCGGTAGAACCTACCGCGCCGAACATAAATGCGTAGATAAGGAAGCCGAGAACGAAGAATATCAGCATATACGCAAGCAGCTCTGCGGGGATATTGAAAATGGAATTTATTATCATTTCGTCTCCCCAATAGCTCTTATTGAGGCTATAAAACAGCACCGCCGAGCCGAATACGGCAACGAGCTGCATAAATCCCGCAAAGCACGAGGAAAGCACCTTTCCGAACATCATAGAGGTGGGCTTTGCGCTTGTGATAAGCACCTCCATAGCTCGCGAGCTTTTCTCCGTCGCGACGTTGGTGGCAACCATCTGACCGTAAAGCAGTATCACCATGTAAAGCGCAAATATCATAATGTAGGTATAAAAGAAATTCTCCGTCTGGTCCTTACCAAGACTTTCCACCTCGGACGTTATCGAGATATTCATCACGCCCGCGGCTTGTTCGGGAGTCATTCCGCCGCCTATCATAGCGCTCATCTGATATATCCGCTGTAGCGCCGTGGTCGCAACGGCGGTTTTCGTGTCGGTAAGCGAAAGGTTGTTTACGTAATACTTAAACGCCGTGGGACTGCTCATAACGAAAGCGCACTCCGCTTTTTCGGACGTGATATTTTCCTTGATAACGGCATCGTCCTCGTTCGTCACCTGCACGTCGTAGTCGGCAAAGGACGCGGCAAATATCTCCTTGACCACGTCGGAGTTTTCGGGCGCGTTGGGCTTTACGAGGAGCACGGGGCGGTCAAGTTCTACCTCGCCCTGCTCCTTACCCAAAGCGGTCATAACGCGCGGGAAAAACATAACGAGTCCAATAAGTATAACGAGGAAAAGCGTTATACCGACGAAAATTTTATTTTTCAGATAATACTTAAGCTCAAATTTAAATATCTTTCCAAACTGCTTCATCGTTTATTCCCCCTGCGGTGCATCGTCCGCATACTCCACGAAAATATCGTTAAGCGACGGTTCAAACACGCGAATCTCGTCAAAATCGAATTTTTCGGCAAGTCTCGCCATCATTTTCTGCTTTTCGTCCGCCGAGCCAAGCTTTATTATTATCTCGCCCTTGTCCGTAAGACTGCACGCATCTCCAAGCTCCGCCAATATCGGCTCGGGCTTTTCGGTGCGCACGACGAGACGGTCGCGCGGATAATTGCGCTTGATATCGTGCAGATCGCCGCAAATGGCGACCTTGCCCGCGTTAAGAATTGCTATGCTGTCGCAAAATTCCTCGATATAGCTCATCTGGTGGCTCGAAAACAGCACTATCTTCCCCTTTGCTATCTGCTCCTTGACAACGTCCTTGAGAAGCATTGCGTTTACGGGGTCAAGTCCCGAAAACGGCTCGTCAAGAATGACGATATCGGGGTCGTGCGCGATTGCCGTGATAAGCTGTATCTTTTGCTGATTTCCCTTTGAAAGAGTGTCAAGGCGCTTGTTGCGGTATTCCGTCATAACAAGACGGTCAAGCCAATAGTCGATAGACTTCACCGCGTCCTTTTTGCTCATACCCTTAAGCTCGGCAAAATAGGTAAGCTGGTCTATAATGAGCTTTTTGGGGTACAGACCGCGCTCCTCGGGCAGATATCCGATGCCTATTTTGTCGTAGTCGATGGGCTTGCCGTCGATAAGCACCTCTCCGCCGTTTGCGGGAAATACGTTCATCAGTATGCGTATGGTAGTGGTCTTTCCAGCGCCGTTTCTTCCAAGCAGACCGAACGCTTTACCGCCCTCCGCTGTAAAGCTGACGCCGTTAAGCACCTGCTTTTCGCCGAAGGATTTGTCAATATTTTTAAGTTCAAGAATCATTTTTTCTCTCTTTTCGGTTAGGTTTATTACTGTTAAGACATTATAGCACAAAACCGCTCCGAATACAACGGATTTACAAAAGTATTGCGAAAATGCGCGAAAATCCTTTGACTTTTCGCGCAAACGTGATATAATAGCAGGAGTAAAAATTCCACTCCGAAAGGTCGATATGAAAAAAAGAGTTTTTTATTCCGAGGCGGCGTATTTCACAGGGCTTATCGTGCTGGCATTCGGCACGTCGCTTATCGAGCGCGCGAGCTTCGGTATGTCAATGGTCGTCGCGCCCGCGTATCTTCTGCACCTTAAAATATCGCCGTATCTTCCGTTCTTCACGTTCGGCGTGGCGGCGTACGCGTTTCAGACGCTTCTTCTGCTATTGCTTGCCGTTTTTCTGCGCAAGGTCAGGAAAAGCTATTTTCTCTCGTTCGCAACAGCCTTCCTGTACGGGCTAATTCTTGACGCGGTGATGATCCTCGTCGCCTTCCTGCCCGATTTCGGAATGGCGGGGCGCATCGCGCTTTTTGCCGTGGGGCTTGGCACTTCCGCCGTGGGTATAGCCTTTATGTTCCACACGTATTTTCCGACCGAGGCGTACGAGCTTATCGTTAAGGAGATAGCGCAAAAATTCAATATTTCGATAGGCAAAACGAAAACTGCGTACGATATATGCAGCTGTACCCTCGCAGTTATCCTATCGCTTTGCTTCTTTGGCGGCTTTCACGGAATACACGTCGGAACGCTCGTCTGCGCGGCGCTCAACGGCTTTTTGATAGGTCAGGTCAGCCGCTTCCTTGATAAGAAATTCACCTTCAAGGACGCACTCCCCCTGCGCGAAAAAATGAATTAAAACGGCAAACGGTTTGGAGCAAAGCTCCAAGCCGTTTACTTTTGTTTTCTCAAAGCGTCGATCGGGAAGAATTCAAAACGTGATTCCCGTTTACTTCATTTTCCAATACGTATTACTCAAAAAATCGCATTTAATCATTATAAACAAAAAGTTATTACTCTTAAATTATTTTATCAGTAATAACTCCGCAAGTATCTCTACCCAAAAGACCGCTTTTTCGTCCCAAAGGATGAAAAAGCGGTCTTTCTTTATTTACTTATTTTGTATTTTCGTTCTGCGCCGAATGAGATAGTCCCGTTTGGTTTATTACCGTGTAATTAGCGAATTCGTTTTCACACAGATCTTTTTCATTTTACGGCGTTTCAGCCTATCAGCTCGATCTCAATTCCTATTACACCGTACGCGGCTTGCTCCTCCTTGGAGTAATAAAGCTCCATATCCGCGGCAGATGCGGCGGCTACGTTCTCGACCGTATATCCGCACTTAATCAGCGGGAGCGTCTTATACAATTCCTCAAACGAGGCAAAGCGGTGGAGGGCGATAACGCGGCAAAGCAGGGCGGCGGTCGGGTCGGCGCGGTGGCAAAACTCTATCTCGTCGCCAACGGCGATAGCCTGACGCTTTTCGTCGTACAGACGCAGTTCAATGGTCTTGCGCCCGCTTTTTATCATAGCGTACGGCGCATCGTTCAATTTCATCGTGTGCTTCATTTTGATTTCTCCTTTAACGCTTACTGTGCCAAGGGATCGACCTACACCACGCCTTATATTTATGGTAGTAAGTAAAACGCGGCGAAGCCAATCATATCCCTAAATCACTCACCATCTAAAACTTGCCTTGCGCTCAATTTTCGCAACGCAGAACCAGAGGTTATGAATTTAGAGTTGTGAATTTGGCTCACACATTCCGCAATATTTTATTTATCGTTTAACGAAAACTTCACGCATGCGGTGCTCATAACTCGGAGGGGGCGTTGTAAACGTGATAAAGCTCTGTTACGTCGGTTCGGTTATTATAGCTTCCCGTGTAATAGTCATACGGGTGATACTACCAAGCATCACTTATCATTTTTTTGAGCTGTGAGGAAGCGTTCATCACATAGCCTTTTCCCAAATGCCCGTCAACGTGGCATAGCTGTGCAAAATCGGGATCTATGCGATATCTGCCGAGTGTCCCGTATTCGTTCCGTTTATGATCGGCGGATCACGCATCACAAATCTGAACAGACACACGTTGTCGGTAATATGATAATCCTTGATCTCCTCATTACCGCCTCTGCTGTCGATACGCTCGGAAATAGTTACGATATATTCTCCGTGCGGAAGCGAAGCAAGCTCACCGATCTCATTGATCTTATACTCCAATTCTTGAAAAGCCGTGTCGTATACGCGAATAGAACCAAGCGTTACGTTTGCAGAAGGGAAAGCAAACATAGCACCTGAATACAAAAGCACGGGAAAGTCAGAAATTTTTGTTTTGGGATCATAGAAGATACCGTATGCTCCCCCGCCGCAACCCATTAACGTCGGCTCGCCGTTTTCGTATTGGGTCACTCCCTCAAAGCATTGTATGGGACGTATGGCTTTTTTTCCCGACCTCACACTTGTAGAGCTGTATTGGTATTGCGGGGGTTCATTTGAGATCACGCTTATCGCCGCGATCTCATACTGTGGAGTCCAGCCGCCATCCGGATATTCATCATAACTCAATGTTTTGATTATACCATTATGATCAACAACTATGCGATCTTTTTCGTGAAGCCCATCGAAATTGTTCCAAAGCACCCGATACAGCTTTCCGTCGCCGTCATACGCGTAAAAGCAATACGGATTTTCATCCTTGTATTCAAACGTTACGCAGCTTGGGAGTCCTTCTGCGATCGTCATCTCAATTGATAAACGCTCACTCGGAGTACTGTCGGGAACGGTGTGCGGTCTTGTTTCGCCGCACTTGGTGCATCTATCCTGCGCGGGAGTTCCACCGTGATCTTCTATCCTTTCCCAGTTATGTTCACATTCCGCATCACACCCCGAAAAAACAAAGAGGCATAGGACGACCGCAATGATCGACAATAAAATTCGTTTCATATTTGCTCCTTTCCGCGTAGCCGTCAAATGGTCTGCGCTTTCATTTATATGGACAGCAAATTTTGGGACTTCTATCACGTTATTTGAAAAAAACTGCCCTTGACGAGCAGTTTTTTCCATTATTTATTTTTTCTCTATTATCGGTTCAACATATCCGATATTATTTCGATCGGGAGCTTGTCAGCTTTATTAAAAGCTTAAGACTGATGGCGTTTTTTTGTACGAAGCGCCCACGTTGCGCCGCCAATGCTCAGCAGTAAAAGCGCAAGCTTGAAACAGGGCGCGAAATTATCGGAGGTTTTGGGAGGCGTTCCGCTGGGGTCAACCGTATTACATTCGACACAAACGCCGCCTTGATATACGTGTCCTGCGCGATCCGTTTTATCTCCGCACGCACATTCGTGCCAATGCTCGTTTTCGTCGAACGACCAATCCTTGCCGTAATCGTGAACGTGGAGCTGGGGGATAGGCTCGCCGTCGGCAAGCTTTTCGCCGCATCCCACGCAATGCGTGTCACCCGTGTAACCGGGAGCGGATTCCGTTGCGGGGACGTAGCCTCTTATCTCCGTGCCGCCGCTGTGTACGTCTTTATCCTTTTCGCCGTAAGGCTGACCGCAGGTCTCGCACTCTGCGGGGGTTACGCAGTTTGCGCTTCCGCCGCTGTGTCCGCCCTTGTCCGACTTCTCGCCGCACTCGCATTCGTGCCAATGCTCATTTTCGTCGAACGACCAATCCTTGCCGTAATCGTGAACGTGGGAGGGTGTCTGACCAACGACGAGCTTGTAGGCGAAAAAGTCCTGCAACGCCGAGTTATCGGGAAGCATTACAGTAAAATAAAACGTAATAACATCCCCGTTGTCCAGTTGTAGCGTGTAACCTTCGTCGGGGATCGCGGGGCCGGTATACGCCTTGACCAAATTTACCAATCTGGATTGCTCGCCCCAAATGTACTGACCATCCGAAAAATGCCACACGATAGCCTGAATGGTATTTGTATCCTTGATCTGATATCCGCCGTTGCCGTCGGATACAAACACATCCCCAAAGCATTGCGTAAACAACACCTTCAAGTACTGAGAAATGTCGCTGTTGTCTTTGTTGCTGAGCGCGGCGGACGTGCTGTCGGCGGAAGTAAAAGCATCTCCCGCCTTAGCGCCCTTCAAATTTACGTCCAGACAGAAACCGTAATAGCCATTCGAAAACGCCACGTTACGATCTCCGGTAGAAAGCGCCGTTTCCTGAGCTGACGTTGCGAATGCGATAAACGTCGCCGAGAGAATAACAGTCAAAATGATTATAAATGATACTAAGTAACTGCGCCTTTTCATGTTCTTTTTTCCTTTTCATAATGTATTATACAGATTGCATTAAACAACATCCATAATGATCGACAAAAAATTACGGCGCGCATTACGGATGTTGCTTTTTTCAAGCTATTATTCCCACTCGCTTAAATTAGCATTATATGGAGTGAATTTAGGTCTTTTCGCGCGGTTTTTCGGGGGATTTGACCGCCTTTTTCTGCTTCGTCTATGGAGTCTCTGCAAAAACGGTATCAAAATGGTATCAATGATACCATCCGGAAAACACGGCTTTCCTACGGCATCCATTATACCATAAAATCAGAATAAATGCAAGAGGTTTGCGGAGAATTTTCAAAAAAGCGCAAAGAAGGATGCCGCTGAAGCGACACCCTTAAATTCATGCTGTTTCCGCATAATACTGTGCTTGCGCGTTCAAAACTCATAATCATTTAGCTTCCAACGGCAATAAGTGAATTTGAGTTACTTGTTGAATTGTAGCACATTGTGAAATATAGCAATATATCTATTTTGACATAACAATATTATTTTCGGAAATTTACAACTTCCTCAGTTTTTTCTTGGCTCATCAATAATCCGGAAGTGTCAAATGCGTATCTGAACACATAACTTGTACCGCCAATCGTAAACGAGCTTGTTATAGGAGAGAAGAATGTCGAGGTAATACTTTCCACATTCCATAATAGATTTCCTGTATCACTCACAGAGAGTTTGCCTCCACGAGAGCCTTTGACAGAGTAAAATTCTTGCGGTTTTCCTGTTTTGGGTTCACATACGAGCAGCATAGCAGTATAATTGTCTCTTACCATGGGCGTCAGCGCTTCACTGGAAATTTCCCAAATATTATTATCAAACAGATAATTCAACACATTTGCAATCTCGTATCTGCCACCTGCGTTTTGTTCTTCGTCACTGAGCCGTGGTACGGCATAAGCAGACAAATAGATATTTCCATTAAACTCAATCATATCGGTGATGAAATAGTAGAAATCTTCGTCACTATAAGAGAAGGAATCTGTGATATTTCCATCACGATCGACCTTAACAATTTTAGCATATTCATTTTCCATGTAGTTACCAAGTTGTACGATGTAACCATCCTCAAACCGTGCGGCATTCCATATACCGTAATTGCCTACCTCAGTTTTATGGAAGTGAGTTTCTTTTCCATCTGCAGTATATTGACTTAGGCAGAAATACTTCAAATCTCCACGACTAAAAACAGCATAGCTACCATCGGTATTCTCCAAAATTGCTGCAATGTATTCTCTATCAAATTCATTGCTGAGCATTTTTTTCCAAACGATGTTGCCATCCATGTCGATTTTAGCCATCCACGCATGAGGCTTTTGGTTTCTGGACAATGTGTCGGTTCTGCCATAAGCGATTACACCATCAGACACGATGCTGTAATTTTCAATCCAAAAGTCGGATACAGATACACTCCAGAGTAATTCATCGCCATTATACTTTTCGAGATAGCTCTTGTCGTGAATTGTAATGCCAAGCGTTTCATCCTTTTTGTATTCGGGACGATATTTATAATGCACCCCCGTTTGTGTAGAACCAATGAAACCGCCGGTATAATTTTTATAATTCCAGAGGTTCTTAACATCTTCCGGCGTAGGATTATCTTGCGTAATCTCATAACCACCCACATTGTCAGCAGAAATGCTATTTCGGATTACTTCGGCAGTCTTAGAATAAGTGAATGATTTTGTTGTAATATCTCGATATACTGCCTTGATTTCTCCACGGGTTAGCCCATCAGTGGACATGCCAAAATCGTTGAAGAACTGAACCGCCGCTTTGTATTCTGCTGCTTCGGCAACAACTGTGAATGTGCCAAAACAAGCAGCGATCAGTAGAACAAAACAAGCTGCCACCGTTCCCCATTTGCGCCATATGTTCTTTGGGTTTTCTTTTTTTTGCTTTGTGCTTTCATATACATCTTCGACCATATCGAAATCAATGTTATTAAGCGCATCAGATATGTTTTCCTTTTTCATAAATCAAAGCCCTCCTTTGTAAGATGTTTTTTAAGTTTGTTTCTGACACGAAAGAGAATCGATGTCACCTTGCTCTCACTCATACCAAAAGAAATTGCGGTATCAGCAATAGAACTCATGTACCAATATCTCTTGATAAATACTCGCCTTTGTTCAATAGGTAAGTTTCGCAAGAACCGATTGATCGCATCTGATAAATTAATGTTAGATGCAAAATCTTCACTTCCACTTCCATCGGGAATGCACTCTGCAAGCTCATCAAGCGCAAGAAAATACTGTCCGCCACCGCGTTTCTGAGCCTTGTTTTGTTCAAGACGATTGAGAGACAGTTGTCTTGTTATTCGTCCAAGAAACGCTTTTAAGGGGTTAGGTCTCTCGGGCGGGATTAAATTCCACGCTTTCAAATATGTGTCATTGACAATTTCTTTTGCATCTTCTTCGTCTTGAAGAATCTCCTTTGCGATATAGTGAAAATATCGACCGTATTGTTTATCGGTTTCTTTAATTGCTTCTTCGGAACGTTCCCAATACAATTCCACAATTTTTTCGTCCGTCACAATGATCCTCCCTTCGCGTTTATTTGAAAGCCTTTCACCCTACTATACAGAAAAACATAGCTTCACATTGCATTGATATAAAAAATTATATCATATTTTTGCGAAAAATGTGTGAACTGATATAAAAATATGGGTGCCACCGAAGCAACACCGACATATAAAAACAACGGCAGAGCCTTTTACATCTCTGCCGTTGTTTATTATTCTGTTTGGTATCAAAACGGTATCAAAAACTCGCTTTGAGTGCCGAAAACCCTTGATATATAAGGATTTTTCGTCTTGCGTTTTGTAATGATACACCTCCATGTATCCTGCTTTAGTACAAAGTGAGATATCCTGCCACTCTCCATACTTTACCCCGATTTGTCGATAGTTTCCTCTCGCACGATATAAGCCACTTCACACCAAAAATATAGTATGAAGCTACC
>JAZPZM010000156.1:0-15648 GCA_045544735.1 Eubacteriales bacterium | reverse complement strand
TTGCATTTGCTGCTATTATCTTTTGATGCGCCTTTTGGGACGGGCGCTCCTTTTTGCGCCGATGAAGGCTCCTGTGAAAAAGGCGGCAAATATTCCGGCGTAATAAGCTACGGTCGATATAAAGCTCGCGTCGGAGCTCCGACAAATAAGCCCGATTGCCAAAGAGATGGCGGACGTGGCTAACGCCGCTATTGCGCACGCGCTGTACCCCGATGCGCTCCCCATTCTCTTCATTGAGGCAAATCCGCCTGCGGCACAGCCTATATAAAGGGCAACGAGGGATAACGCACCCGAAAGTCTTGTCGGATCGTCGGCTTTGTGGAGTGCGAGGGTAAAGACGAGCAGAAGCAAGAGTCCGCCGCCCAACGCGACGGCGAATCCAAGAATTACACCCGACGGCAAAGACGCGTCATTTTCGCGCGGTCGGCGTTTGTGAGAAAGCTTTTTTGTCCCGTTCATAAAAATATCCTCCGAAAAACATATTCGTTAAAATATATTCCTCGAAGGATGCTATTATTCTGGATCAGTCGTTTTTATCAGAGCCGTTGCTTTCTTCAGCGGATACCTGAACTCGAGATACCGCGGATTTAAGAAGCTGGATTCTCGTGCGGTCGCGGGAAGAGATGATAGTAATAGTGTCCTCACCGCTGATGGCAACGATAATGCCGACGATACCGCCGATGGTAACTATCTCATCTCCTACGGCAAGATTGTTGCGCATAGTCTGCGTTTCCTTTTCCTGCTTGCGCTGGGGTCTGATCATAAAGAAATAAAATACGAGCAGAAGTCCGCCGATCATAATAATAGAGTAGAGCGCTCCGCCCCCTCCGGTCAAAAAAGACATATTGTTTTCCTCCAAGATTTTGTAATGAATATATTATACACCACTTGGAAATTTTTTTCAAGAGCAAATACGAAAAATATTTGCTTAAGAGCCAAAAACAATCAATTATATGTTGAAAAAAAAGAAAAAATGTGATATACTACTATAAATAATGAAAAGATTTTCCATGGAGGCTTTTGATGGCAAAGGATGTGCTTTTTGATGGAGAAAAATATCTCGAATGCGGAAGGATCATCAATACTCACGGTATAAAGGGAGAGGTCAAGATCGACTCTTGGTGTGATTCTCCCGAAATTCTTGCCGAGCTTGACAGGGTTTATTTTAAGGAAAACGACGCCTTCGTTGAAAAGCGCGTCATCCGCGCGTACGTGCATAAGCGCTTCGTTATCGCCGCTATCGAGGGGATAAGCGATATAGATACCGCCGAGTCGATGAAGGAGACGGTCATTTACGCCTCGCGCGACGACGTACCTCTTGACGAGGGGGATTATTTCATTGCCGATCTTATAGGCTTGCCCGTCATCGACGCGGACAGCGGAAAACTGTACGGAAGAATCAGCGAGGTATTCAATAACGGAGCTACGGACATATATACGGTAAATACCGAGTCGGGCGAGAGAATGATACCCGCGGTTGATGAATTTATAGTTTCCGTCGATCTTGATGAGGGCGTTCTCGTAAGACCTATCGAGGGAATGTTTGACTGATGAGATTTGATATAATGACGCTGTTTCCCGAGCTTGTCGATACGGTGCTTTCCGAGAGCATTATCGGACGCGCCAGAAAAGCGGGGCTTATTGAGATAAAGGCGCATAACATAAGGGATTACAGCGAGGACAAGAACAGGCGTGTCGACGATACGCCCTACGGCGGCGGCAAAGGGATGCTTATGGCGGCGCCCCCCGTTTATAATTGTTATTCCGCTATAAAAGATGAAGCGGCAGAGCTGAAAACGAGGGTAATATATATGTCACCCAAGGGAGCGTTGCTTACTCAGAACAGAGCCGAGGAGCTTGTGCGCGATTATGAAAGACTTATCATCCTTTGCGGACATTACGAGGGCATCGACCAAAGAGTTCTTGACGAGATAGTGGACGAGGAGATATCCGTCGGAGATTACGTCCTGACGGGCGGCGAGATACCCGCGTGCATTCTTGTGGATTGCTTGTCGCGCCTTATCGACGGCGTGCTTGCCGCACCCGAATGTTACGAGAGTGAGAGCATTGCTTGCGGAATGCTTGAATATCCGCAATATACCAGACCGTATGAATTTCACGGTCAAAAGGTCCCCGACGTTTTGCTTTCGGGGCATCACGCCAATATCGAAAAATGGCGTTACGAGAGGGCACTTGAGCTTACGCAAGCCAAGCGTCCCGATCTTCTTAAAAAATAAATCGTTTGAAGGGAGGTACTGATATGAAGAAAAACATGGATGCGAGCCGCGGTATCATTTTGCCCGCGCTTCGTAAATGCTGTGATAAGTTGGCTTCTGCCTTCAAAAAAGGAGCGCTTTTTTCGCTTGCCACGGGATATAATAAAAGCGAAAAGGCGTTTGAGGACTCCACTATTCGCAAGGCGATATCATCAACTACCTCCGATAATAAAGGTGTTGTCCGCCGCTTCAAGCGGATGATATCCCGCCAATTTGAAAATTCACTTCTTATAAATACTACGTCGCTGTTGGCGCGGTGGCTGTTGGCAATGCCGCTTAAAATATACGGTATGTTTTTTGCCTCGTTCGGTATATATACCGCGGCGGTTTGCTTACTTAAGGCTTACGCACTGCTTGCCAAGGATGCCGCTGTTCGGGATTTGATGGTGGGTATTATCGTTGTATCCGTCTCCGTTCCGATGCTGTTCAGCTCGCGCTGTCTTGCCGAGGCACTCGGCGCAAGCAGGGTGTTAAGACCGATATTGATAAACGTGTTCGGCGTTTCGGCGGTATCACTTGAAAAGGAAGCCGTTGACGTCAGATATCATAGCATTTCCGTTGTAGCGGGACTTGCTTTTGGCACGCTTACGTATTTTTTTGACCCGTTATACATTCTTGTGGGCTTTTTAACGGTAATTTTACTGTGGCTTCTTATGAGCTTCCCCGAAGCGGGCGTGGTCATAGCGTTTGCGTCCGTCCCCTTTATGGGCTTCGTGGAGCATCCGTCTCTGACGCTCGCGATTCTCGTTATGCTTACTGCGTTCAGCTACGGCATCAAACTGCTTCGCGGAAAGCGCGTAGTTGCCTTTGAGATCGTCGACCTTTTCGTGTTCCTTTTCTGGCTGGTTACGCTCCTTTCAGGCATCACTCCAAGCGGGCGGGCAGGAGCTAACGAGGCTTTGCTTTCGGCGGGTCTTATGCTCATATACTTCCTTGCTTCAAATCTTATTCGCTCGCGTAATTGGCTTAATATCACCTTGGCGTTATCCATCGCATCGGCAACCGTTACGTCGTTTCTCGGTCTTGCGCAGTCGCTTCTCGGTTACGCCAAGCTCGATTGGATAGACGAGACTTTCTTTTCGGGCATTACGGGAAGAGTTACATCGGTTTTTGAAAACCCTAACGTGCTTTCCGCGTATCTCGTTATCGTTATTCCCGCTACAATCGCCGTATGCTTTTATCATAAGGATAGAAGCGTAAGGGTTCTTTGTGCGATTTGCGCCGCCATTATGCTTGCTTGCGTGATATTCACATGGTCGCGCGGGGCGTGGATCGGACTTTGCGCGTCTCTCATTCTGCTTTTGCTTTCTATAGGCGTGCGAAATATTCTTGCCGTACCGCCCGTTGCCGCGCTCGTAGCGATCGGCTCGTGGGCATTCCCTAACACCTTCGGCGCGAGAGCGGGTAATATATTTACGCTTGCCGATAGCTCCAATCATTACCGCGTTTCCATATGGGAGGGTGTCGGTAATATGCTTCGCGAAAGCTGGGCGTGCGGAATCGGTGCGGGAGAGATGAATTTCCGCTCTGTGTATATTAATTTCGCCACCGCAGGTATAGAAAACGCGCCTCACGCGCACAGCCTGTATCTCCAGATACTCGTTCAGGTGGGCGTTATAGGCATCGTCTTTCTTCTCGGCGCAGTATTGCTTTGTGCGCAAAAGGTATATTCGCACCGCTTCAACGCTCTTGCGGATGACGAAACGCGGCTCATTGCCGTCGGTTGCTTTGCGGGTGTAGTTGCAATGCTCGTTTTCGGCTTGTTTGATTATACTTGGTATAATTATCGCATCCTGTTCGTCTTTTGGGCGTTCCTCGGACTTGCCGCGGCTGCGGTAAACGTCGGACGCGAGGATATAAGGCTTAACGAGGCGGTTATTCCGTGCCACGAGACTGCGGCGACCGAAAGCGCCGAGCTTACGATAAATTTCAGAAAGGAAGAGTCTTAAAATGAACGAAGAGTTGAGTTTTGAAAACGAAGAAGTAAAAAAGCCTTCGCGACGCGGTGACGGAAAAAAGCGCTTTAGCCTTATAGACGCTATCATTCTCGTTGTAGTTGCCGCTCTTGTTATCCTTGTTATTTTTGCTTATGCGGGCGGTCTTGATATTTCCTTTTCCACCAAAAAGACCTCGATAACATACACCATAGAGCTTCAGGGTATCGACCCTGCACTTGCGGCAAATATCGCAGTGGGAGCTGCCGTTATTGACGAAAACGGCTATTCGCTCGGTAACGTTGCGGCGGGCGTGGAGGTTGACAGTTATTTTGAGGTCAGCTACGACCCCGTCTCAAAGGAGGTCGTGTCCTTATCGCATCCCGCACTCTCCAACGTTCTGCTAACCATTACGGCTGAAGCAAGGATAGACGAGGTCAAGGGCTATCTCGTAGACGGTCGCAGGATCGCCGTTGGTGCAGATTACTTCATTGACCTTCCCGGCTTTGAGGGAAGGGGCGAATGCATCAGCATAGTCGTTGATAACGCTCCGAAGGGAGGCTCGGCAAATGGCTAAGGATAATACCGTTAAGATTCGCCGTAAAATCGGCGTTATAGACGTAGTAATAATAGTTGCGGTTTTGGCAATTATATTAACGAGCGTTTTGAGATACACTCTTGACGAGGGGCTGTTTACGCAAAACGACACCGCTTGCAGTATCAGCTTCCGCGTAAGCTCCGTGCGATATAATACCTACGATATGCTTGAGGAAAACGAAAAGGTATTCCTTTCCGATTTTGAGATTTTGGGAACGCTTTCATCTCTTAGCATAACTCCCGCGGTGTTCTACGCCGAGAACGAGGAGGGAGAGCTTATATCCGTTCACTATCCCGAAAACACCCTCGTTGATATCAGCGGCGAGATACTTTGCGAGCTGTCGGTGAGCGGCGGCAGATATACCGCGGCAGACGGTACGCACGTCTGCGCGGGAGCGGAGCTTGAGCTGCACACCGATACCGTTGATATGACCGTAGTTGTAACGAAAGTAAGCGTTATGAAGGGCGCTGAACCGTAAAAATAGCACCAAATCATCTTTTTTGTATAAAAATAGCAAATTTTACTGCTTTTTAAACAAAATTTTAATAAATTTACTATTGCAATTTTTCGGAAGAGATGATATAATAAATTCATTGTTGACAGCGGTATGCTTAATTAAAAAAGGAGTCTGACATGATTCAGAGAGATGTTACAATAACAAACAATGGCGGTCTGCACGCGAGACCCGCAACCTTCTTCATACAGAAGGCTAATTCCTACAAAAGCTCTATTTGGGTGGTTAAGGATGACCGCAAGGTGAACGCAAAGAGTCTGCTTGGCGTTCTTTCTATCGGTATAGCCAAGGATATGACAATTACCCTCGTTGCCGACGGTGACGATGAGGTGGCTGCACTTGACGGACTTGAGACGCTTGTAAATACAGGCTTTGCAGATTAAAAAATAAGATTTTTATCAATAGGCGGGAGGCTTGGTTTTCCCGCCTTTTTTGAAATTGCGGAAAGTGAGGTGATACCTTGAATTCATCGCTGACACCCAAGCAGGAGGAGCGTCGGCTGGCACTTCTTAAGGAGGCGTTGGCTCTGCCCGAAGAGCCTGGGGTATATATTATGCACGATGCGGGCGACAAGATAATTTACGTCGGTAAATCACGCCATCTGCGCGACAGGGTATCACAGTATTTTCGACTTGGCGAGAAAAACGCCAAGACCGAGAGAATGGTCAGAAGCGTTTATCGCTTCGAGTGTATCCATTGTGATACGGAGATCGAGGCGCTTACCCTTGAAAATACGCTTATAAAACAACATAACCCAAGATATAATATTCGCCTGAAGGATGCAAAGTCCTACCCATTTATAAAGCTCACCGCGGGCGAATATCCGCGATTCGTAATGAGCCGTAGGCGCGAGAGCGACGGTAAATACTTCGGACCGTATTCGGGAACGGGGATAGTTTATTCTACGATAGATTTCGTTAATAAGGCGCTCGGACTCCCATCCTGCAAGCACCGCTTTCCGCGAGATATAGGCAAGGTACGCCCATGTATATACTATCAGATAGGACAATGCCGCGGCGTTTGCACGGGTAAGGTCGGGGCGGAGGAGTATAACTCCGCTATAGCCACAGCGTGCGAGGTCTTGCGCGGAAATACGGCGTCGGTAAGGCGCGGGCTTGAGGAAAAAATGCTTGAGTACGCCGAAAACGAGCAATACGAGCTTGCGGCAAAATGCCGCGACACCGTAAACGCCCTCTCGAAGCTTTCGCAAAAGCAAAAGGCGGTCGCCGCGCCCGATACGGATCAGGATGCGGTCGGATTTTATGCGGACGAGGTCTGTTCTGCGCTCTCTCTTTTGCGCATCCGCAAGGGAATGCTCATAGACAAGATAGATTTCACGATGGGCGCTGAGGTCATAGCCGACGCGCAAGCTCTCGTTTCCTTACTTTACGAGCATTATAAGACCTCGCAGGACGTTCCGCCAAGGCTTCTCATAGGCTTCGATGCAGGTGAGGACGACACGGCGCTCCTTTCGTCTCTTTTGACCGAAATGAACGAGAAGGGCAGAAGGATCAGCGTAAGCATTCCGCAAAAGGGAGACAACAAAAAGCTCTGCGTTATGGCTGTTGAGAACGCGCATCAAGCGGCACTCAAATACCGTCGGGATAGCGAAAAGGGCGATAGCGCCACGGTTCGCCTTGCCCAGCTTCTTTCGCTTGAGGTCGTTCCCGATAGGATAGAATCCTACGATATTTCAAACCTTGGTGACGAGCATATAACCGCGGGAATGATAGTTCTTGAGGGCGGAAAATTCGTAAAGAGCGATTACCGCACCTTTAAGATAACCACCACGGACGGCGCGGACGATTACGGCTCGTTGCGTGAGGCGTTGCGGCGCAGATTTGCGCACCTTTCCGACACGGACGGCGCGTTTGCAAAAGTTCCCGACCTCATCCTTCTTGACGGCGGCGCGGCTCAACTTTCCGCCGCACTTGAAGTAGCAAATGAAATGGGAATAAATATCCCGTTTGCGGGTATGGTAAAGGATGATTACCATAAAACGCGCGCGCTCGTTACACGCGATGGCGAGGTGAATATCGCCCGCGAACGCGAGGTGTACGTTTTCCTTTATAAAATACAAGAGGAGGTGCATCGCTTCACCGTGTCGCGCATGAGCGCGGCAAAGCGCAAGACGATAAAGCATTCCTCGCTTGAAAAGATACACGGAATAGGCGCGGTAAAGGCAAAAAAGCTGCTTGCGGCTTTCGGAAGCCTTTCGGCGTTGAGATCCGCTACGGTCGAGCAGATAGCCGCCGTTAAGGGGCTTTCCGCGACTGATGCGGAAAGCGTAGTAAAATATTTCAAAGAAACGAATGGCAGGTGAGCCTTATGAGAATAATCACGGGTAGCGCAAGGGGCGCAAATCTTTTAACGCTTGAGGGAGAGGAAACTCGCCCGACCTCTGCGCGCGCAAAGGAAGCAATTTTCTCGATATTGCAGTTTTCCATATCGGGCAAGCGTGTTCTCGACCTTTTTGCGGGCTCGGGACAAATGGGACTTGAGGCACTTTCGCGCGGCGCTGACTCGGCGTTGTTCGTCGACAGATCGCCAAAGGCGGTTGAAATTATAAAAAAGAACGCCGAGAAAACAAGACTTGCGGATAAATGCCGTATCGAATGCGGCGATTTTTCGGAAAAGCTCGCACGCCTCGGCACAGAACGATTCGATATAGTATTTTTAGACCCACCCTACGCCATTGGTGCTATCCCCAAAGCGCTTTCGGCACTCCTTCGCGGAAAAAATATCGACGCTGATTCCTACGTCGTCTGCGAGGCGGGCGCGGATGAAGATTTTTTCAGGGGTGACGCCGCGCTTGAAGCGGCGTTTGACGTAGTGCGCCGCGCAAAATACGGCGTTGCGCACGTTATCATACTTCAACCAAAGGAGAAAGAATTATGAGAACAGCGATAGTTCCCGGTAGCTTTGATCCGATGACGCTCGGTCATCTTGACGTTATCAAACGTGCCGCGAGTCTTTTTGACAGCGTAATAGTTGCGATAATGATAAATCCCGATAAGGAAGGTTGCTTCACCTTCGCACAGCGCAAGCGTATTGCGGAGCTGACTACCGAGGGAATTGATAGAGTCAAGGTCATCACCGCGGGCGGATATCTTGCCGACCTCGCGGCGGCGTTCGGTGCCGTTGCGATAGTCAAGGGTGTCAGAAATAAAGAGGATTTCGTTTACGAGCAGGGCATGGCTGTGTTCAATCATGAAAGAAATCCTATGGCGGAGACCGTATATCTTCCCGCATACGGCGAATATACCGACGTAAGCTCAACGCTCGTGCGCGAGATGATAGCGACGGGCAAGGATACGTCGGGCGTGCTTGCGGATGCGGCGGCTGAATATATACGCAGCTTGGGTGAGTGATATGGAAATAACGGAATATACAGTATCAGCACTCATTCCAAAGCCCACGGTAGCCGCTGTTATAGCCGACATTCACGATGGCGCATATGAAAAGGTGCTTGAGGAGGTCAGCGCGGTCGCGCCCGATATCGTTATCATACCGGGAGATATAATTTCGGGTCACGGAAGCGAAGCGAAAAACAGCCCCGATATGCTGTCGGAATGTGCAAAGCTCGCGCCAACCTTTATGTCGCTCGGTAATCACGAGCAGAACGCTTTGCCGCTCGTGCGCTCCGCCGCCGAAAAGGCGGGAGTTACCTTGCTTGACGACTCATACGTTGACTTTGCGGGTATGCACATAGGCGGTTTAACGTCGGGCTTTATCGGCCAAAAAGCGGAGCAGGGCTTTTACAAGAAAACGCCCGCGCCAAACCTTGAGTGGCTTGAGCGCTTTGCCTCGCTTGACGGGTATAAGCTCCTTCTTTGCCACCACCCCGAATATTATCCCGAATATATAAGAGGAAAAAATATTGATATGACGGTTTCAGGTCACGCGCACGGTGGTCAATGGCGCATTTTCGGCAGGGGACTGTTTGCTCCGGGGCAAGGACTGTTTCCCAAGTACACGTCAGGACTTATCGAGGAGCGCCTCGTAGTAAGCCGCGGTCTTGCAAACGATTACGCCATCCCGCGCTTTTTCAACCCCCGCGAGCTCGTTATAATACATTTTGAATCAATAAAAAAATCGGTGTAAAAACACCGATTTTTTTATTTTACCGTCGCGTAAAGATTCAAATCCCACGCGGGGATATAGGGATAACGCCTTACGTAGAGCTTATATTCGGGGCAAAGCGCGTGTATCTGCAATATCAGCTCGTGCAGGTCCTCCGTGCGGTGATAAAGTGAAATGAGCAGGTCGGGGCGGTGGCGGCGTATGGTGTCGGCGCTTCCCTCGATAGCCTCGCGCTCGCTGCCCTCTACGTCGTATTTTATAAAATTGACCGCTTCATTTGCGCACACGCCGTCAACGGTGAGAGCCTTTACCTCGGCGCGCCTTTTTGCGCCTTCCTCGTATAAGCCTGCGTTGCGGTTTCCGCTGTCGTCAAAGCATATAACGCCGTTTTCATTCCACGCGGCGGCGTTTATTGCGGTCACCAACGGCTCGCTTTCGGCGTATGCGGAAAGCTTGCGGTAGTTTCGCCTGTCGGGCTCAAAGGCTACGATCTTTTCTATATTCGGGCAAAGCCCTATAAGCTCGCGCGCGGTGTCGCCGTCGTATGCGCCGAGGTCTACCGCTACGCGATATGTGTCAAGGTCAAGCATTTCTCGCATCACGTCGGCTCTGTCGTCCGCCGTTTTCAAAAGCACGTCAAGACTTCCCGTGCGCCTGAATTCAAGCACGCCCGAAAAGACCTCGCGCGAGCGTCCGTCGGCAAGCAACGAGAGGGCTTTTTCTATATCTTCTCGGTTTTCTTCATAATATTCCTCGCAAAAAAGCGTTTCGCCTCGCACGGGTACGTCGGGAACGTAGGTCTCGCACTCCGCCGCAACTGCGCCTATCTGCGCCATAACATCGGGCAGGGAGGAGGCAAAGGAAACGAGAACTATAATGTTTTCAGCGCCGTATTTTTCTTTAACGTCGGAAAAGCTCAGAACCACCTTTCCGTGAAAGCTCTGACCTCTTACAAAGCCGTCGCTTGCGAAAAAATCCGCAACGGTAACGCCGTATTTTTCGCATACCGCAAGTATTTTGTCAGCGCCGTTGCCCATTCCGTACATAACTACGGTCTTGTTTGTGGCGGCAAGCATCTTCCAAAGATCCATCTGTTTGCTCCGAATTGTGTTTTTCTTCATTATATCACACTTTCTCGGATAAATCCATAGCTTGCTGTCATAATTTTTACGCCATCCACATATCAATTACCAAAAGAAATCAGCAAAAAGCGGAGGGTTGTCCAATGACAGACACAAGCATATACAAAGACATCGCCGAAAGAACGGGCGGAAATGTTTATATCGGGGTGGTCGGCCCTGTGCGAACGGGAAAATCTACCTTCATCAAAAGATTTATGGAGTCGCTCGTGCTTCCTAATATAGCCGAGGGCTATAACCGTGACCGCGCTCGTGACGAGTTGCCGCAAAGCGCGGCGGGCAAGACGGTAATGACCACCGAGCCGAAATTTATTCCCGACGAGGCGGTGGAGATAAATCCGGGCGGCGCGGGCAGACTGCGAGTAAGAATGATAGACTGCGTTGGCTACGTAGTTCCCGAAGCGCTCGGAATACTTGAGGAAGGTCAGCCGCGTCTCGTCCGCACGCCGTGGAGCGACGAGCCCGTCCCCTTCGTTGAAGCCGCAGAGGAGGGAACGCGCAAGGTGATATGCGAGCATTCCACGGTCGGAATGGTCGTAACGGGTGACGGCAGTATAGGCGAGATATCGCGCGCGGCTTACGTTGAAGCCGAGGAGCGTGTCATACGCGAGCTGAAGGAGCTTGGCAAGCCCTTTGCCGTTATACTTAATTCCGCGCATCCGTCAAGTGATGCAGCTATCGCGCTCGGACACGAGCTTGAGGAAAAATACGGCGTTCCCGTGGCACTTGTAAGCTGTCTGGAGCTTGATGCGGAGGATATCAGAAACATTCTCGGTATGATACTTAACGAGTTCCCGATAACGGAGGTAAGCATAGACCTTCCGCGCTGGACTAATTCCTTGGGGGCAGACCACAGAATACGCGCGTCGATCACCGATAGCGTGCGCGAATGTGCCGCAAACGCAAAAAAGATAGGCGATATCGAGGAAGCTTTTTCCACACTTGCGGATAACGAATACGTAAGCGGCGTGGAAATAAATAAAATAGACCTCGGAACGGGCCGCGCCGAGATAAGCGTGAAAATGCACGACGGGCTGTATTACGAGGTGCTTGGCGAGATGAGCGGCTTTGAGATAGCGGGCGAGGAGGCGCTTTTGCCCTTGCTTTGCGAGCTTGCCGAGGTGAAGCGTGAATACGACAGAGTTGCAGAGGCACTTGCGGCGGTTGAGGAGCGCGGCTACGGCATCGTTATGCCGAGCGTCGACGAGCTTCATCTTGAAGAACCCGAAATGGTGCGCCACAGCGCGGGATATGGCGTTAAGCTTCGCGCGTCGGCGCAATCCATCCACATGATACGCGCGAATATCGAAACGGAGATAAACCCCGTAGTAGGCACGGAGCAGCAATCCGAGGACCTTGTAAAATACCTGCTTCACGAGTTTGAGGAGTCGCCCGCCGAGATCTGGGATTCCAACATATTCGGCAAATCGCTCTACGAGCTTGTAAACGAGGGGCTTCACGCAAAGCTTGAGCATATGCCCGACGACGCAAGAACGAAGCTTTCCGAAACGCTTGAGCGCATCATCAACGAAGGCAGCGGCGGACTTATTTGTATAATATTGTAAAATAAGCGAACGAAAAGCAGTTTTAGAAGAAAACACGTTATAACTTATTATGAGTTATAGCGTGTTTTTTGTATAAGAATAATTAAATAACTCAACCAACTAAACCATAGGTTGTTTTTATTCTAATACTGCGTTATTGAAATACCCAATTTCGTGTGATATACTTTAATCAGTGAAGCGCATCACAATAAAAATTGGAGGTTTCTTATGACCAATATCAACATAGGCAACAAGATACGAGAACTCAGAAAAAAGAAAGGTATTACGCAAGAAGCTCTTGCCTCTGTGCTTTCTGTTTCCCCCCAAGCGGTAAGCAAGTGGGAGAGTGGTCTGACGTATCCCGATATGGAAATGATACCCGTTATCGCAGGATACTTTGAAGTTTCTATGGATATTCTGTTTGATTACGATGTCCGTGAGATGAAAGCAAAAATTCAAAAAATTATTAACGATGCTGGGAATTGTTGCTTTGATGACACCCAAAAATATTTCCAAATCATAAAAGATGCGTTGCAAGAGTATCCGGGAAACGAAGAATTGCTCATGGCACTATTAAATGAATACGAATATGTATTGCGTGATAAAGGTGATACTTCACATTTGGATGAAATGATAGAGCTTTCTCAAAAGATCATCACAGAGAGTGCAGATTTTATTAGAGTATGTATTGTCAAAGAAATTCAAGCTGCAGCATATCTCAAAAAGGAAGAATATCAAAAAGCCAAAGACGTTTTGGAAACACTTCCGCGTGAATATAATATTCGTGATTGGGCTTTTGGATTTCGTTTGTCCGGACGGGACAAATTAAACGGCGCAGTATTTTCAAGATGCCATCATTTGCAATGTTTGTATCAAGCTTGTATGGAGGAAGGCAACGCATGGTTCTTTATGGATCAGCATCCCGATGTTAAGTTCCGCGATTACACGCCGGACGATTATATTCCAGAGGCGATGAAATGCTACCAAAAAGGACTTCGTGTTCTTACAACGTTCGTCTTAAGTGATTATTACGATGATCCCGCGGATCAATATCTTTGGGAAGGTATGCAGACGTTCCATTGGGGTTTTCTCCAGTGCATCGCCGCTTGTTATAAAAAGCTTGGCAATGTAGAAGAATGTGAAAAGTATATTGTCGAAGCCTACCGTCTCGCTTCCGTTGTATGGAAGGATTTTGAAGAAAAGAAAAAATACTATATGGAGCCTTTCTATAAGTATCTCGAAAAATACGATCTTGCCGAATATATCAAGTGATCCTCGCCCCGCCTTGCGCGGGGCTTTCATTTGTTATAGACTAATTCGCATTTTTTTGCTATAATAAACTCAACGAAAAGTTGAGCGCGCTCATTTTTAAGTCGCTTCAGTTACCGTGCAACGTGTGATATAATTTAATCACGGTACCGATATAAACTATTAAAGGAGGTGCTGCTATGGCAACAACCATGGGGCAAATCATAAAGAAACTACGCAAAGGGCGCGGATTCACCCAAGAAGAGCTCGCAGAACGTTTGGGAGTAACGTACCAAGCGATCTCAAAATGGGAAAACGATTCCGGAATGCCCGATATTTCGCAAATCGTACCATTGGCATCAATATTTGATGTCAGCACAGATTTCCTATTCGGCATAGACAACACATCAGAAACCGAAGAAGCGCTTAAAATAGTTTCAAGCGCAGACAGTATACAAGAATATGGCAAACTCGACACATATCTAAAGGCGTACGATATCTTGTTGGATGGCTTGAAGAAATATCCCAACAATTATATGATTATGTATAATTGTATGAACTTGGGTGTTTGTCTTTCATTGCCGGACAACGGATGGATATATGCAGGGGAACGTGCCGAAGCAATAATCCACGAAACAATCAGACAGGCTAATTTCATAATCACAAATTCAAAGAATGTCTCGGATATATTGTGGGCGCGACAGAACTTGGTTTTCTTATACAGTGCAAATAAGAAATTTGACTTGGCCACGACCGAAGCCCGCAACTTTCCCGTTCGCACAGATCTCACACTATACTCTACAATGGCGATTGTGAATGAGTATATTGGCAACCACGAGCTAGAAGCGACCTGTTTGTGTAGCGATATTGATTATTCGCTCCAAGCATTCGAAAACAATGTCGCTCGTTTAGGCAAAGCATATTATAAAAGTGGAAATTATACCGATGCCATCGAGGTCTATGAAAGATTCTTTGTCGTTATGAATGCAATCTTCAAAGATGAGTGTCCTCCGCCATATCACGATTTTGATTCCGGAGATTGTTATTTGTTGCTCGCTGAAGCATATCTCGCTATCGGCGAGGAAGAAAAAGCAATGGATGCGGTCGAGAGTTCTATTATGTACTATATTGATCTCTTGAAAAGAGAAACAGACGGCGAAAACTGCTACCCGATAGTTGTTTGCTCTCCGATTGTAAGAAAGCGTGAGTTTAAGCAGCGAATTCGCAAGGATATCATAAAAAAGAAGCTACAAAGCAAGCTATCCGATAAATGCATTGGGGCGCTTAATCAAAATTCTCGTTTCATCAAACTTCTTGATATAGTGAACGGCATTACAGAATAGTTTTAACCTCATTCCGCCTGTACGAGATAACAAGACAACGAAAAGCGTTTACGCGCGTTTTGTGTCAATAAAATAAAAAGAAATGCAATTCACGCACCTGCGGTGTATGAATTGCATTTTTTATGAATCAATAACCTTGTCCGAGGCGAAAGCCTCGTTTTTATTTGAATATCAGCCCGATAACGAGCAGATGCAAGGGATAAAAGGTGTAGAAGGCATACTGATATATTTTTCTGTAAGCCTTGTTTTTCGTTTCAAATCCTCTTTTGCCGTTATAAAGCGCGATAAAGACACAGCTCGCGGCGGCAAAGCCCTGCTGTATCTGCCATTTGTCAGGCATGGCAAGCGTGAAGACCGAGGCGAAATATCCGCGCATCGCAAAGATCACGCATATCGTGCAATACGCAAGAGCTTGCATTTTCCCCGTCGCGTACACGCTGACGAGATAAAAGAGATATATAAGCCCCACGCCCCACGCTCCGTAGTCGCAGGATATCAGCTCCGCAACAGCGCCAAACGCCAACGGCGAGAGTACAACGGGCAAAAGGTCGGACGAAAAACGCTCCTTTAGCTTATCAAAGCATATAATGGAACAAAGTCCGAGCAAAAGCGTGAAGTATACGTTCTGCGACGAGAAGTTGAACGCTTTTCCCGAAAAGCAAAAATCGAATATCGGCTCGGAGATCAGCCCGAATGCCAAAAGCCGAAGCGCGTAAACCGTGGGCTTACTGCTTTTTTTATATCCGAGTGCGATGAGAAACGCAAATATCGGAAAGGCTATCCTGCCGATGATACGAAGCTCCGCGTATCCCGTGTGATAGCCCACGTGGTCAAGACACATGGCAACGCAGGCAACTATTTTGAGGATAAGCTGGTTCATTTATCGACGAAAATGAGATTTCCGTCGCTGTCAAGATCAACTATGGCAAGGGAGTGGAGATTTATGCCCGCCTTGCGAATGCGCGAGCC
>JAZPZM010000155.1:0-39994 GCA_045544735.1 Eubacteriales bacterium | reverse complement strand
TTTTAGCAGGTAGCTTTTTGCTACGCAAAAAGCATTATAAAAACAAAAGCGGAAGAAAGGCGTGCGTTTCGTCGGCTTTTTACCTTAACGTTTGCCGCAAGGCAAACATATCACTGCGCCGCAAGGCGCAATATCACTCAGCCGAAGGCTGAATATCACTCGCCCGCAGGGCGAATATCACTGCAAAAACACTCCGTGTTTTTGCCCAAAACCCCCGCCGAGCCGTGTAACCGCCTTGTGGGAAACCCTGCCGTGCAAGGTGGGCCTCTATCATTGGCATCACTGCTCCCAACGTCCCAACGGAAGCCGAGACAAGTCAATCGTTGCATCCGTCGGGGAGGTCTGCAAAACAGCCGCCGAACCCTTATTTCGAGTCCCTTAAATTAAGTGTAGGTTCCTCTATGTGCGATTATCACGAACTAAGCAGGTTAAATTACGATTCAAGTGGGGCTTAATCCTCGTCGTAGTCGTATTCGGCGTCAAAAGCGTCGTCGAATATCGCCGCGATGCGCTCAAACTCGGCATCGTCCTCGATCTCAACAAGCTCCTCGCCGTTCTCGCCCTCGACGCTCTTTAAGATGATGTACTCGTCAAAGCCGCCGTCCTCGTCTGCGCTTCCCACGGGGATGAGTGCAAAATACTGCACGCCGCGGTCGGTATAGCCACCGATAAGCTCAAACTGTATCTCGTTGTCGTTCTCGTCAAGCAGGGTTATGATCTCTGCCTCTTCGCCCTCAATGGGGAGCATCTTTTCGTCGCTCATTTTGTTTACCTCACTATGTTATGTTATTATTTTACACCAAAAACGCTCTTTTGTCAATGGGAATTTATTCCTTGTCAAGCCCCAACACGTCGGAGAGGATGTAATTCGACACGAACATTCCCGCCGACGTGAAGCGGTAGCCCTTCTCGTCCTTCTCCACGAAGCCGTCGTCAACGTAATCGTCAAGGAGCTTGCCGTATTTTTCGTTGAAATCAATGCCGAATTTCGCATTGAAGTCCGCGGCGTTCACGCCCTCGGACAGACGCATTGCAAGCATCACGTAGTCGTCGGCAAGCGCTTCGCCCTTTACGGCGACCTTGGAGTCTATTACGTTGATATCGTTGTTGATTATTTCAAGTCCGTCGATGAAATCTCTGATATTTTTCGTGGTGGAGATGCGCTCGCCGTCAATGAAGGAGTGCGCGGCAGCACCGAGACCGAAATATTCCTCGCAATGCCAATATTTCAGGTTGTGCTTGGAGTAGCGGCCTCCGCGCGCGAAATTGGATATCTCGTAACGCTCAAAGCCGCGCGAGGCAAGGTATTCCACGCCGTTCATATACATCGAGAACTGCGCGTCCTCGTCGGGAAGGACGAGCGAGTCCTTGCGGTGCGCGAAGGGCGTGCCGTCCTCTATTTTCAGCGCGTACATCGAGATGTGGTCGGGCTCAAGCGCGGTAACGGCGGACAGCGTCTCGGCAAAGCTCTTTTCCGTCTGTTCGGGGATTCCGTACATGAGGTCAAGGCTCACGTTGTCAAAGCCCGCGGTGCGAGCCGCCTCGTAGGTGTCGCGGAAATCCGCAAAGGTATGTATTCTGCCAAGCGCACGAAGCTCGTTGTCGTGCACGCTCTGCAGTCCCATGCTGAGTCGGTTTACGCCGAGCTTGCGCAAGCGGCGAAGCGATTTAAGGTCGCAGGTGGCGGGGTTTGCCTCGACGGTAAATTCCGCCTTTTTTGCAATTTTGAAATTGCGGTAGATGTTTTCGATTATCCTCGACAGACGCTTTTCGTCAAGCGAGGTGGGCGTGCCGCCGCCGATGTAGACGGTGTCGATAAGGTAGGGGCGCAGTCTTGCGCTGTAGTCCTCCATTTGAAGGATAAGTGCGTCCGTGTAATGCTCGACGACGGAATTGCTGTTCGGAACTATCGAGCAAAAATCGCAATAATCGCATTTACTGCGACAAAACGGAATGTGTACGTACAATCCGAGCGGTTTTTTCTGTTTCATTTTTACCTCGTTTCCTCGGCTTAATCGTCGCCGAGCTTTAGTACAGCCATAAAGGCCTCGGGGGATATCTGCACCGAGCCGAGCTTGCGCATCTTCTTCTTACCCTCTTTTTGCTTTTCAAGCAGCTTCTTCTTACGGGTGATGTCGCCGCCGTAGCACTTTGCAAGCACGTCCTTGCGCAGAGCCTTGACGGTCTCGCGTGCGATTATGCGCGAGCCGATAGCCGCTTGGATCGGTATCTCAAAGAGCTGGCGCGGTATGTTTTCTTTAAGTCTCTCTGCAAGCTTACGCGCTCTGGCGTACGCCTTTTCCTCGTGAACGATGAAGGAAAGCGCGTCCACCTGCTCGGCGTTGAGCAGGAAGTCGAGCTTGCACAGCTTCGACGGGCGGTACTCGGAAAGCTCGTAGTCGAGCGAGGCGTAGCCGCGCGAGCGGCTCTTGAGCGCGTCGAAGAAATCGTAGATTATCTCATTTAAGGGAAGCTCGTAGTGAAGCTCCACGCGGATAGCGTCAAGATATTTCATATCAATAAACGTGCCGCGTCTGTCCTGACAAAGCTCCATAAGACCGCCGACGTATTCGACGGGCGTGATGATGCTTGCCTTGACGATGGGCTCGTAGGCGGTGTCGATATCGTCGGGCGCGGGGTAGCTTGAGGGGTTGTCTATCTTCACGCGCTCGCCGTTTTTAAGCTGTACCTCGTAGATAACGCTTGGCGCGGTGGTGATAAGGTCAAGGTTGAATTCGCGCTCAAGCCGCTCCTCGATTATCTCCATGTGGAGAAGTCCGAGGAAGCCGCAACGGAAGCCGAAGCCGAGTGCCGTTGAGGTCTCAGGCTCAAAGGTCAGCGCCGCGTCGTTTAGCTGTAGCTTTTCAAGCGCGTCGCGCAGGTCGCCGTAGCGCGCGCCGTCCTCGGGGTAGATTCCCGCGTACACCATCGGGTGAACGGCTTGAAAGCCGGGCAGAGGCTCGCTTGCGGGCACGTCGGCAAGGGTAACGGTGTCGCCCACGCGCGTGTCGGAAACGTTCTTTATCGAGGCGGTGAGATATCCGACCTCGCCCGCGCGGAGAATGCCGCGGTTTTTAAGTCCGAACGCCTCCATCGAGCCGACGGCGGTGACGTCGAAGGTCGCGCCGTTGCTCATCAGGCGTATCTTGTCGCCCTGACGGAGCGTGCCGTCGATAATGCGGATGTAGACCACGACGCCGAGGTAGGAGTCGTAGTAGGAGTCGAATATCAGCGCGCGAAGCGGCGCGTCGGGGTCGCCTTCGGGCGCGGGTACGTTGTGAACGACAGCCTCAAGCACGTCGGGGATGTTAAGTCCCGTCTTTGCCGATACTGCGGGGCAATCCTCGGCGGGAATGCCGATAATGTCCTCGACCTCACTTCTGCAACGGTCAATATCGGCGGAGGGCAGGTCTATTTTGTTTATGACGGGAACTATCTCAAGATTTGCGTCGACGGCGAGGTATGCGTTCGCAAGCGTTTGCGCCTCGATGCCCTGCGTTGCGTCAACGACGAGGAGCGCACCCTCGCACGCATTGAGCGAGCGCGAGACCTCGTAGTTAAAGTCAACGTGACCGGGGGTGTCGATGAGGTTGAAAACGTAGCTGTTTCCGTCGGGCGAGGCGTAGTCAAGTCTTACCGCGCGCGCCTTGATGGTTATTCCGCGCTCACGCTCAAGGTCCATATTGTCGAGGAGCTGTTCCTCCATATCGCGGTGAGCCACCGCGCCCGTCGCCTCAAGCAGACGGTCGGCAAGTGTCGATTTGCCGTGGTCGATATGGGCAATTATGGAAAAATTGCGTATTTTAGCGCGATCGTAATTCATTTCATTAGCCATATATTTTACATATCCTTTTTGCACATTAATACAGTATATATTATAGCGCAAAAATGGCGTTTATACAAGCCAAAAAATCAAAAAAACCTAAACTTTTTTTCAACAAAGATTTGACAAATGCTAAATAAAATGGTATAATATGTATATAAATTATTAACAACAGGGAAAGAGGTGGACGAATGTTTTCTGTCGGTGAGCTTTTGATATACGGAACTAACGGTGTCTGCCGTGTTGACGAGGTGTGCAGCTCTCCCTTTGATGCTGCGGACACGCGCCTTTTTTACAAGCTGACGCCCACTCCCGATAGAGCAAATCTCGTCATATACACCCCCGTTGATAACGAAAAGGTCGTTATACGCCCCCTGATGTCCGAGGGGGATGCAAGGTCGTTGCTCGCCTCGCTTTCCGAGATAGGTGTTATTGAAGTTCCGCTTGAGAAAAAGCGCCGCGATATCTACCGCGAGCTTGTGGCAACTGCCGAGCCGAAGGTGTACGTCAGCATTATCAAGACCGTGGCACATCGCCGCGAGGAATTCAAGCGCACGCGCCGCCGCCTGCCCGATATCGATAACGATGCCGAGCATATCGCAAAGACGGGACTTTACGGCGAGCTTGCCGCCGTGCTTGGACTCTCGCGCGAGGAGATACACAATATGATAACGGAGAAAACGCTTTAAGCGTTTTATAAAAACAAAAACGGAAGAAACGCGGGTTTCTTCCGTTTTTGTTAATTTAGCACTTATCGCTTTAAAGCGGCTTCGCACTATTAAAAGGCGATTGCACCGAGAGGCTCCCTCCGAGAGGTAGCGAAGCGGCGTGAGGGTAGTGAATGACACCACGGGGTGGTGTCAGAGCCCGAGCGTGACCGAGCCGAGGCGAGAGCAAACCACGAAGTGGTAGAAGGAGCCTGCGTCTTGATACGGCAAGCACTTGTTCCATTATGCACGCACTCTCCTTCCACCACTTCGTGGTCCCCCTCCCTCCGCAGGGAGGCAAACGTTGACCATCGCTTTTCGCGTAGCCGAGGTTTTTAGTTATAAAAAAGCGGCGGGAAAACCCGCCGCTTTTAGTGTGGTTTATGTTTTAATTAGTTGAATCTCTTCTTGGAAGCAACAACGGTGCCGCCGAGAGCAACTACTGCGATGATCGCGAAGAAGATAGCAGTGGTGTTGTCACCGGTGGGAGGTGCAGGGTAACCGGTGGTCTTGCCGGTGGTTACGTACTCATAAAGAGCAGCTGCAACAACGTTATTCTCGTCGATGAGAACTGCCTGTCTCTTGGTGTTTCCAACTACCATGGGAGCGAGCTTAATAGCAGTAAGTCCCTTATCCATAGCGTTGGTGCCTGCGCCGAGAACTACGTCGAAGTTACCGTCGTTGGTAAGAGGAACGAGAGACTCTACGCCATGACCGCCGTCAGCGCAAAGGTCGGTCCAGTTGATCTTTACTTTGGATACGTCGTAGCCTGCATCTGCAAGTACCTTCTCGAAGCCGGACTTGATGGTTTCAACCTGCTCAGCATTGAGCTTGTTTGCCTCGGATACGCCGCCAACGTTGGTCCAAAGAGCAACGTTGAGCTTGAGAACGGGGTGAGCGGGCTTGGGAGCTTCCTCCTCGGGGATCTCAATGCCGATACCCTTGTAGATGGAAACGTTTCTTACACCGAGGGTCATGTCCTCGTTGAAGAGTCTTGCGATGAATGCAAGGTCGGTGCTGTCGCCGTTAACTGCAGCAGCAACGTCGGTGAAGTCGTACCAGCCAAGCCAAGTGCCGTTGAAGGAGATGTTCATCTTGTAGCCGTCGATCTCGATAACGATATCGTACCAATCGCCAGCGCCAGCCTTCATGTCAGCCTTGAACTCGTCGGAAAGGTTGCCGGTAAGGTTCTTGATGGTGGAACCGTCTCTGAGAATTACGTGGTAACGCATATCGGTTGCGCCGTTGGACTTGTAGGGGTGACCCCACCAGCCGTAAGCACCGGTGTGACCGTCTTCTCTGCCGGGGATGTTGGTGATGGTTCTGCCGAGAGCATCGGTGTAGGTCTCTACAGCAGAGTTGAGGCAGAAGTAGAAGCCGCTGTGCTTGCTGTCGCAGTTAGCGTCCTGGAATCTTGCCTGGAAAGCGTAGGTGTACTTGTAGGTGTTGCCGTTAGCATCCTTACCTGCCTTGAGGCCGTCGATCTTGCCGCCGTACTGGAGGTTACCGCACTGGTCGCCCTCAGCGTCGAGGTCGTCGTTAACGATGGTAAAGGAGGAACCGTCCTTGGTTACGTCAACGTGGGGGTTAGCGGTGTTGTAGCAAGCGTCGTCGTGTGCGGAAGCTTCACCGTTACCAAACATATGGGGCTGGTAAGCGCCGCTGGTCTGACCAAAGAGAAGGTCGATGAGCTTATCGCCGTCCTTAGCATCAGCATAGGACTTGATAAGGGTGTTTGCGCTTGCAGCAGATGCGGAAATGGTCATGGGAATGAGCATTGCGCAGAGCATGGTGAGCGCGAGAACGATAGAAAGAATCTTTTTCATTTTGATGTTTCCTTTCATAAATTTAGATTGGTAATTATATTATATCAAAAATTATGTAAAAGTCAATAACTTTTTGGTTGATTTGTAAACTTTTTAATTAAAAGGAATGAATTTATCGGTTAAATTGCTTTCCGATAGCGAAAAAACGCTGTCACGCCTCCCGCCGCGACCGATTTGTTAAGATTTAGCAGCGGCTGTGCGCAGGGTTGGCGCACAGCGTTTTAAACAAAAAGGTTCTTGGTTAGCATAAGCCTCATAACGAAGTTTTAGAAAAAGCACTTACGATAACGAAGAATCGTTTGTCGTAAGTGCTTTTGCGTTGCTTTGGAAAAGGTTATTCCCGACAGTAATGAATTGACGGCAAGCCGTCATGAATTGAAGCCTTGCGGCTTCATGATTTGAAAACTGTGTTTTCATGAATTGAATTGCCCTGTTTTTAATGCCGCAGGCAATTCATGCACCATCGGTGCAAATCATGGCGCAAGCCAATTCACGCCCGTAAGGGCAATTCATTATGGGCACGCATCGACAACTTTAGGAAAACCTTCGTTATCGCGCGTGCCCATTTTCCAAGAACCTTTTTATAGCTTAATTAGCCGAGCTTGGCCTGGTTGATCTTAACGCCGGGGCCCATCGTAGCGGCGATTACGCAGCTCTTGATGTACTGACCCTTGGAAGCAGCGGGCTTAGCCTTGATAACTGCGCCAACGAGAGCGTCGAAGTTGTCCTGAAGCTTCTCTGCACCGAAGGAAACCTTACCGATGGGGCAGTGGATGATGTTGGTCTTATCAAGTCTGTACTCGATCTTACCGGCCTTAGCCTCGGTAACTGCACGAGCAACGTCGGGGGTAACGGTACCGTTCTTGGGGGAGGGCATAAGTCCCTTAGGACCGAGCACCTTACCGAGACGACCGATAACGCCCATCATGTCGGGGGTTGCGATAACTACGTCGAAGTCGAACCAGTTTTCCTTGGTGATCTTCTCAACGTACTCCATACCGCCTGCGTACTCGGAACCTGCATCAAGAGCAGCCTGAACCTTGTCGTCCTTTGCGAATACGAGGGTCTTTACCTTCTTACCGGTACCGTGGGGCAGAACAACTGCGCCACGAACCTGCTGGTCAGCGTGACGGGAGTCAACGCCCAGACGGATGTGGATCTCGACGGTCTCGTCGAACTTAGCCTTTGCAGTCTGGCAAACGTGGGCAAGAGCCTCTGCGGTGTCGTACTGCTTGCTTCTGTCGAACAGCTTTACGCTGTCAGCATATTTCTTTCCAATCTTAGCCATTGTTAGTACCTCCCATTAGTCTTCTACGGTGATACCCATAGAGCGGGCAGTACCGGCGATCATGCTCATAGCGGTGTCGATGTTAGCCGCGTTGAGGTCGGGCATCTTGGTCTCAGCGATCTTTCTGCACTGCTCACGGGTGAGCTTAGCAACCTTGGTCTTGTTGGGCTTGTCAGAACCCTTTTCGATTCCGCACGCCTTAAGGATAAGAACGGGAGCGGGGGGAGTCTTTGTAATAAAGGTGAAGGAACGGTCAGCATATACCGTGATAACTACGGGGATGATAAGACCGATGTCGTTTTTAGTTCTTTCGTTGAACTCCTTAGTGAATACCGGAATAGCAACGCCGTACTGACCGAGGGCAGGACCTACGGGGGGCTGGGGGGTTGCTTTGCCGGCGGGAAGCTGAAGCTTGATATAGCCTAAAACTTTCTTTGCCATTTTAATAATACCTCCATGTGGTTTTTGGCGGAAGAATTAAGAATTTTTCTTCCTCCCACTTAATTTATACCGATTTTACGTGCTCAACGTCAAGCTCTACCGGTATATCGCGGCGGCCACGCTTGACCAAAACCGTGATCTTCTTTTTGTCGTCTGATACCGACTGTACCGTACCGGAATATCCGTTAAACAAGCCGTCGGTTATGGTTACCTCGTCTCCGACGTTGAATGCGAGACGAACCTCTTTCTTTTCTTCGATCATAAGATCCTCGACCTCTTTGTCAGTAAGAGGCGTGGGGCGCGAGCCGGGGCCGACGAAGCCCGTAACACCCGTGATATTTCTTACCACGTGCCAGCTTTCGTCCGTCATTATCATCTTGACGAGAACGTAGCCGGGGAAGATCTTGTACTCGACAACCTTGGTCACGTCACCTTTTTGCTCCTCGACCAGCTCAACGGGGACTTTTATGTCGAAGATGAGATCTCCGAGTCCGCGGTTTTCGACGATCTTACGGATGCTGTCCATGACCTTGTTTTCATAACCGGAATACGTATGCACCACATACCAGCGTATTCCAACGTTCATATCGTTTATATCACTCATTACGTCCTATTGATTAAAAGAGAGACGAGAGCGCGCTGATCGACTTAGCAAATACGAAGTCCAGCAGACCGATAGCGGCAGCTGTAGCGACGACGATGATGATAACGAGAACGGTGTTGCGCTTAACGTCGCGCCAAGGCGACCAAGTTACGTTTTTGAGCTCACTCTTGATCTCGCGGCACTTCTTGTTAGTCCACGCACGGAAACGGGGCACTGCGAAGTAAACAACCAAAAGGGCAACTATTGCAACTCCAAGCACCGAAAGGGTAATGATAAGGTCCCAGTTGGGTCCTGCATTCTCCGTAGAGTCGCCCGCCGTAGTGGTGGGGGCGGTGGTGCTTGCAGCGGTAGTGGAAGCCGCGGTAGAGTCAGCCACGGTGGTATCTGCCACGGTGGTGTCGGCTACTGTGGTTCCGGTTGCTGCCGTAGTAACGTCAGCATCGGCTGCATAGATCGCGGTGGTCAGGAGCGTGAGCATCAGTGCGACTGCCGTAAGGACAGTAAGGAGCTTTGAAAATTTAACTGATGTCATAATTCCCTCCATCACTTGGTTTCTCTGTGAACAGTGTGCTTGCGGCAGAACTTGCAGTACTTGCTGAGCTCAAGTCTGTCGGGCGTGTTCTTTTTGTTCTTCTTTGTGTCGTAGTTTCTCTGCTTGCACTCGGTGCAGGCGAGAGTAACCTTGACTCTTTGTTCGTTAGCCATTAGTGGTACCTCCTGTTTTTAGTTATTTGGCGGGAAGCCCGCCGACGTACCTCCCTCAGAGCCTTGGGGGTCGACTGTGGTGTATCGCATTTTTCGCAAAAAGTGCGCGAAAAAAAGCCCTCTCAGCAGAGGTAGAATTATTATACACCGTAAAGGTGGGCTTGTCAAGTGTTTTTTGAAAAAATATGGTCGCAAATTCCGCCGATGCGTATATTTTGGGGCGTTTTGAGTAAAATAAGTCACGAAGAAGCCGCGCTTGCGGCGAATGAAAGGATATAAAGGTACGAAAATGAGAAAAACATCGTATACTACCGCTATCGCGGTTATTTTACTTGCGGCGCTGACGCTCGGCACTACGTTCTGCGCCCTGTCGCTTACGGCTTTTGCGTCGGGCGGCGTTATCGGGGACGTTACGGGTGCCGTGGAGAGCGTCGTTGACGACGTAACGGGGGCAATAGATGACGTTGTTGACGGTACGGGCGGCGGCGCGGGACACGTCGGCGAGGACGACGGTGACCGCGACGGCGACGGAGTCGTAGAAGGGACGCGCCCCGACGGTACGAGCACGCCCTCTACGACCGTGCCGAGCACGACCGTCCCATCCACGACCGTGCCGAGCACTACCGCGCCCGACACGACGACGGCAGACGGCGAGGGCGGCTCGATGGGTATTATTGCCGCCGTTATCGCCGTAGCGGTCGTCGCGACCGTCATCGTCGTCGTAGTCGCGGTAATGCCGAAGAAGAAGTAAAAACGGCGAAGCCGTTTTTACAGTGATGTATTTGCCTTACGGCAAATATGATATACGCTTCGCGCATGATATACGCGCATAGCGCGTATGATGTATTTGCCTTGCGGCAAATATGAAGGAAAAAAGTGGTTGAAGCTTTGGCTTCAACCACTTTTGTTTTATAAAACGCTTTTTGCGCTGCAAAAAGCTTCCTCAACTTTGCACTTTGCACTTAGCACTTTGCACTTAAAAAGCCTCGGCTTGCGCCGAGGCTTTTTATTTAATGATTAGTCTTCTTTCTTCTTGCGAAGAGCGAGCGCAACGCAACCGATGGTAGCAACTGCAGCTATTGCAAAGATAGCGATAGCGGAGTTATCACCCGTGGCGGGAGCAGGGTTGAAGACGATTGCAAGTGCTGCAACATTTCCGTCTGCTATGGAGTCGAGGAGCTCGGTCGTGCCGCCGTTTGCGGTAATTACCGCATCAGTAGCGAATTCGTAGCCATCGTCAGCCTTAACAAGGAGCTGGAAGCCGTAGGTCTTGGTGGAATCGAATACGTAATCGTCAGGAAGAAAATCGGCGACAGAACCCAAGGTCTCGGGATCAAGCTCGAACCATGAAATACTGAGAATGGAGTACTTAGCGTCCGCGGGAAGCTCGGGAACGAAGCTTGCTGCGTAATCAGCAACGGTCTTGCCGCTCTCGGGAGCGGTAATGCCCGAAACGTCTACTGCGTCGATGATGATGGGATCGATGGAAATGGAAACCTTACCCTTAACGTCAGCGCCCTCGGTAGCAACGATGACCTGGATCTCGTCGCCTTCTTTTACGAATGCGGTGTTAACGCCGGAGTCACCATACTGGTAAGTGGTGAGGTTGTTGATGGTAACAACAGCACCCTCGGGAGCAGTAACGGTGAGAAGACCGGTCTCGTCAGCAGTGAAGAGGAAGATGTAAGGCTCAAAGTCGTTCTTGGGAGAGGTAAGAGCTATCTCAGCCTCGCCGTTCTCGTCGAAGGTGTCGGGGTTGTTGAAGGTTCCCTTGGGAACTACGATCTCAGCACCTGCGTTCTCGTTAGCACCTGCGGTGATGGAGAAGAGTACGGGCCAGCCCATTCTTCCGTTGGTGGGAAGGTCAAGGGTTTCGCCGCCGTTAATGGTAGCGCCCTCGCCGATAACCTTGAGGAGGTTACCGATGAAGTCCTCAAGAGAGGTCTCGGGAACGTTCCAGGGGTCGATGATGAAGTAGTAGGTCATACCTGCGGGAACGTCGATAGCGTCAACGTCGTCCTTGTTGGTGATAACGAAGGGATTTTCCTCGCTTCCGTCGGGCTCGGTAGGCTCGTCGCCGCCTTCAGCGGGGAGCTCGGTGATAACGGACCAGAGCATGAGGTCGGTGGCGTTTGCTTCATAGGTAGCTTCGACATCAACCAGAGAAGCGTCACCGTTGAGCTGTACGGTATACTCGTCAGCAAAGTGGTATCCTGCGGTGGGCACGACCTCTACGTTAAGTGCGTAGGTGCAGCCTGCTTCAAAGGTGCCTTCCATTAAGGGTGCGTCATTTGTTATATCATACCAGAAAAAATCTATGATGCTGTAGAGAGCACCGTTGGGAACGGAGAGTCCTGCCAAAGACTCGGCGATGTCAGCGCCGACGGTAGGAGCTACGTAGCCCAGAACGTTGATGGTATCAACTATGCCCAGAGGGTCAAGAGCGGTGATAACGGAATAGAAGTAGAGGTCGTATTCGGCGCCTTCGTTGTTGATACCCATATAGTTGGAATCAACGATGGTGGCGTCGCCGTTGAACTGTGCGGTCCACTCTGCGGCAAGAACGTAGCCTTCTGCAAGCTTGATGTCTACGCCGAGGCTGTAGCTATAGCCTGCAAGGAAGGTTTCTTCCGTTGCATAAGTGTCAAGCGTATTGTTGTACCAATAAGCATCAACTATGCTGTAGGGAGCGCCCGCGGGAACGGAGAGGTTTGCAAGAGTGTCAGCAAGGCTTGCACCAACGGTGGGAGCTACGTATCCGTTAACGTTGATGGTGTCAATGACGATGGGCTCGTCGCCGCCTTCGCCTTCAACAGTAATGTAAACGGTGTCAAGGAGAGCGCTTGCGCCACCCTCGTATACGGTGGAGGTTGTGTCGATGAGGTCATCGTTAGCGCCGCCGTTTATAGTAAAGGTAGCGTTATCTGCAATAACGTAACCCTCGTTTGCGGTTATTGCAACGCGGAGGAAGTAAGCGCTTGTACCGAAGGTGTCTCCTGCGAGCTCGTTGCCGAGGGTGTACCATACGGCAGAGATGGTGTAGCCCTCACCTGCAGCCTGAAGGGCAGCAATGTTTTCAGCAACGCTTGCGCCCTCGGTAGGCTTTACGAAGCCGTTGATACCGATGGTTTCGATAAGGGTAGGCTCGATAGGCTCGTCGCCGCCTTCGCCGCCTTCAGCGGGAAGCTCGGTGATAACGGACCAGATCTTGAGGTCGGTGGCGTTATCTTCATAGCATTCTCCGACATCAACCAGAGAAGCATCACCGTTGAGCTGTACGGTATACTCGTCAGCAAAGACGTAGCCGTCTGCAAGTCGGATCATTACGCCGAGGCTGTAGCTATAGCCTGCAAGGAAGGTTCCTTCCGTTACCCTAGTGTCAAGCGGCGAATCGTTGTACCAATAAGCCTCAATTATGCTGTAGGGAGCATCTGCGGGAACGGAGAGGAAAGTCATGGGGTCGATAATGTCAGCACCAACGGTGGGAGCTACGTAACCGTTAACGTTGAAGAGGTCAACGGAGGTAGGCTCGTCAGCGTTTTCATCAATAACGGTGATGGTGTAGCCGATGGAAACGCCATCCTCAACCTTTACGTCAACGAAGTCGATGGTATCCATATGGAAGAGACGGAGACCGTTGTCCTCGTCAAGCTCAATTACGGAGCTGCCGGCTTTAAGAGCTGCGATCGGAACGGTAATAACAGCCTTGGTGAAGGGGTCGATATCTACGGAAGTACCGCAAGATGCGCTGGGAAGCTTGTTTATGGGAGCTTCGGGAGTAGAATCCGTCCAGTTAACAACGGGATCGGTTACGCACGTTGCAAGTCCGTTGAATGCGATTACAGAAGTATCAGAGGAGGAGAAGCCTGCGCCGAGAGCGTAGAGGGAAGGACCGGTGAAGGTAACGGTGATGGCATCCTCAGAACCAACGGTCATGTAGAGAGGACCGTCGATTACAGCCTTACCGTACTGGGTCTCATAAACGTAGGAGAAACGCTCGGTGGTGTCGGGCTCGTCGGTGCCGCCCTGTCCTTCGGGAGTGTTGGAGTAAGTTCCGTTAGTGTACTGGTAAACAGTCTCGCCGCCGATGGAGGGAACAGCCTCGGCCTCGGCATCGGTGTCGATCTTCTGACCCCAAGCCTCGCCGAGCTTGTAAGCGATCTCGCCGCTTGCGAGCTGCTCAGCGGTAACAGCGGTCATCTCATAGCCTTCGCCAAGCTCAAGAGCGCCGGTGTGGAGGGCGCCGAGGTTAGCGTCTACGTAGTAGCAATTGGTAAGAGCAAAGGTTGTGGTGTCAGCCTTCTTGTAGTTGCAGAAGTATGCAGCGTGTCCAACGGTGGATTCAAATGCGGTAGCGGTGCTAAGGCAGTTGGAAATGGAAACGGAAGTTGCTGCATCAACTCTTGCAACGAAGCCGCTTGCGCTGTACTTTTCGTTATCGTTAGCAGGCTTGTTGTTAACGATCTTGCCGGAGTTCAGGGAGTTGGTAATGGTAACGGTATTTTCGCTGCTGCCTGCAACGTCGCCGATAAAGCCTGCGGCGTCGCTTGCGGTAGCGGTAATAGTACCGTTATTTTCGCAGCGGTCGATGGTTATGTAGTGCTTACCGCTGTCAAGCATACCGATGAATCCGCCTGCGTAGGAGTTGGAGGTGCTAACGTCGCTGTTGTTTACACAGTTGGTAAACTTAGCAGTAAGCGCGGTAGCGTTGGTTCTACCAATGAATGCGCCAACCTGGTTGGAGCTGTTGATAGTGCCGTTGCTTACGCAGTTGTCCATAACGACAAAGGTAGTAACAGCGGGAACCATAGCTATAAAGGAAGCGCAGGTGCCCGTTGTGATGGTTACGTTAACGTTAGAGGTAACGTCCTTGATCGTGATGGGAGCTGCCTCGGTAGCTGCACCTGCATTCATGATGAAGGGCGAAACGGTAGTGGTGCCGTTCATCGTGAAGTTCTTGAAGGTGGAGCCTTCGGCAGCAGTAGTGAACATGGTGGTTTCAACGGTAACGGTCTTGCCGTTTCCGTCGAACGTGCCTGCGAAGGATTCGATGGTGGAGTTAGCGGTTACGTCGGCGGTCAGCTTGATGCTTGCTGCGGAGTCAGCCTCAACAGCGGCAACGACCTCTGCCCACGTAGCGCACTCGGTTACTTCTGCGGCGGATGCGGTGATTCCCATGGGGATCATCATGCCGAGAAGCATGGAGATTGCGATAACAACAGAAAGAATTTTCTTCATTATCTTCGTTTTCCTTTCAATAAAAATATTTTTCCGATTTTATCAGATATACCATTTTACCATTGATTTTTCAAGATGTCAATATTTTTTTCCAAATTTGTTGATTTTTTATGAACTAAAAGGGGGAGCTACCGAGTAATATCGGTAGCTCCCGTGGGAGTTTTATATCCTTCTTTGCACGAAATACAGCCTTGCGCGGCGGAACGCGCTCACTTTTTTGCGGTAAACGTGGGCGTAGAGCCTGCGGTACAGCCTTGCGATGAGGTGTACGTCGTCGAGCGGCGCACCGTAGCCGAATTCCGCGGCGGCGATGGCGGCGAATACTCGCTTCAGCTCGCGCTCGCCAAGGCGCGCGTGCTCGGCTTGGTACTCGGTAAGTCCCTCCTCGCGCACAGCCTTTGACAGAACGCCGTCAAGCTCCTCGGCAAGCGTTGCGGCAAGGTCGTCGCCAAGCTGTCCTGCCGCGGGCGAGAGTCCGCATTCGTCAAGCAGTAAGAACAGCATATCCGCGACCTCTCGCACCTCGTCGCGCGTGGGCGGTTCGCCGTTTGCGGCAGAGGCGAGCTTGTCAAGCAGTTGCTTGCGGTGTGCGGCGGCTTTTCTTGCTCTGCGTATTACTATAAATATAATAAGGAAGAAAACTGTCAAAACCGCGAGGGTTATCAGCGCCGCAGTTACTATTTTTGCGATAAAGCGGCGGCGTGCCGCCTCCTGCTCCTCCTCGATAATCTGCGAGGGGGGCGGCGTTTCGGGCTCGTTTTCCTCGGGCGTTTCGGGCGCGGGAGGCGTGGGAACGGGGATGTCCGTGTCTCCTTGTTGCGTTCCGCCCGACGGATTGGATACGGGCTTGTACGCGCTGTCGTAGTAGGTGGGCGTAGCCTCGTACTGCATCCAGCCGACGCCGTCGTACCACACCTCGACCCACGCGTGCTTATCCTCGTCAAGCACGTCGGTGTAATACGCGCCGTCGTCCGCGTTCACGCGCGTGAAATCGGCGGCGATATAGCCCTCGGTGTATCTTGCGGGGATGCCCGCCTCGCGCAAAAGGAGCGCAAGCGCGGAGGCAAACTGCACGCAGTAGCCCTCCTTCGTTTCCGTCAGGAACTTTTCAACTCCATACGTTTCGCTTTCGGTAACGGTGGGGGAAAGCGTGTAGGTGTAATTTTCAACGAGGTAGTCTACTATCGCCATAGTCAAGCGGTGGCGTTCGAGATACGCCGCACCGTCCGTGACGGCGCTGACGAGCGTGCCGTTGGATACGTGGTAGGCGTTTGCGCTTGCCGCAAGCTTTACGTCAACGCCCGCCACGGCGGCTATTTTTTCGAGAAGAGCGGAGAACACCTCGCTCTCGGCGGGCTTTGAGTACGCATCTCTTACGAATACGGTGTATTCGTCAAGTGCCCTTAACATATTGTCGTAGTAGGAGCGCTCGGCGTACGTCATCAGCTCAAGGTATTCCACCTCCTTCGGAAGCGCGGGGGCGGAGGGCGAGGCGACGAGCGCGCCGTTTTCGTCGCGGTGGTAGTTATGCTCCTCAAAACCGTCGGAGTAGGCGACGTATTTCACGCCGTCGACAAGATAGGTCTTGTAGCGCATTTTACTGCCGTCCGCAAGGACGAGCGAGTAGGGGTACTCGTTGCCGAGTAGGTTCGTAGGACCTTTTTTAATGGAGTTGCGGAAGCCGTTGAGTGCGCTGATGCGTGCGGCGAGCTCCTCGCCGAAGGTCTTCGTGCGCATATTAGTCAGCAGGGCAACGGCGGCAAACGCCTCGTTGCTCTCGCGAACGGCGAAAGAGGTGTAAATTCCGTCAAAATAGTCCGCAAACGTCGTGCCGCTCGGCTCGGCGGCGGCAAGCGGCATCAGCGCCGAATAAGTCTTGCCGTTTATCTGCACCGTGGGGCTGAACTCGCGCAGAGTGTACGCGGGCATGTAGAGGTTCATCGTGGCGAGATTGTATCGCTCGATGGCAATTTTCGTCAGCGCCACGCCGAGCTTGCCGTTCACCTGCGCTTTTCGCAGGTCGAAGTCAAGCAGATCGGGTGCAAAAAAGGTGTAAAAATTCTTTTTTACCGTTTCGGCAGGATCGTAGTCCGTGCCGAATTTCTCTCGGTAGTCAACGAGCAGGCTGTCCGCGCCGTCCACCGTGTGCCATTTGCCCTCGGCGTAATCCACGCCTATCCACTCGCGCAGGTAGGTGTTGTAGCCGACGTTCGTGTAAATGCGCATAATGGGCAGTTTCGTGTAGTTCTGCGGAGTTGCCTCGGTGTCGCGCGGCAAAAACATCTGCGTTTCCGAGTCGTACGCCAGCGCATCAAGCGCGGGGCTGTCGCCCACGAGCAAGGCGGTGACGTATTCGCGGTAGTATTGCAGGGTGTTGTCGATGGATTCTATGGCGGTAAAGCGACCGCTCACCGTAAGCGCGGGGAGCAAAAGTATCAGCACGGCAAGGGCGAGTGCGCCCGCGCCCGCAAAGCCGCCCGCGGCGCTTTTCGCGTCACGGATGCGCTTTTTGTGGCTGAAATAGGTGCGAAGCTCGGCTTTTTGCCGCTTTTTCTCCTCTGCGGAAGCGGACGTGCGCGTTTTCTTTTGCTTTTTCGTGCGGCGCGGCGACGTGCCGAAATAATCCGACAGCTCGTCGTCAAGCGAGACGGTCGCGCTTTCCTTTTCGGCGCGGCGGGGCTCCTTCTCGGCACGTCGCGCCTCCTTGCGCTCCGCCGAGGAGCGCATCTTAAGCGCAAGCTTTTCGGGCATCGGCGGCTCGTTTTCGGGAGTGCAAAGGGTTATGCTCTCGTCGTAAAGTCCGCGCTTTTGCGGCTTTGCGTAGAGCTTGTCGTAAAGAAGCATTACCACCATCGCCGCGACGGAGGCGATAACGAGCGTAACGCCCCAATTTTCGCGCGTGAGGTTATAGATGAATACGGGTATCAGCGTTCCCGCCGTCAAAAGAAGCGGCGGCAGAAGCCTTATTCGCCTGATGAGCGAGGGAACGTAAACGAGCGCGGCAAGCGTTGCGAAGATTACCGCCGCGGTGAAGATAAGCTCCTCGTTTGCAATATCCGTGGCGGGCGGCGCAAGTCGGTACTCGCCCATCGCCATAAATCCCGCGCTAACGAGGCGGTCGATGGCGCAGTTGAATGCGGCTATCAGCGCGTGATAGACCTTTATCGGTGTCGGGATAAGGAATAAAATCGCGGCACTCGCGCAAAAAACTGCCGCGCCGCCAAGCTTTACGGGTAGACTGCCCATAAATACGGCGCTGATGGACGCGCATATCAGGAAAACGAAAAGCGCGAGAAGCGAAAGGTTTATGCCCGCGCCCGTCTCGCCCGAAAATCCGAGCGCGTCGCACACGAACAGCGTAAGTCCGAGCGTGGCGACGGCGGCAACGAGTCCGCGCAGGGCAACGCCCACGATGATGGCGGCACTGCTCATATCCGACCTGTCGGGCGTGCAAACTACGGCGCGGTCCTCGTTTGGCACGATCTTTGCGCGCGCCTTGTGTTCTTTTTTAAGCCTTGCGACCTCTTTTTTGCGCTTTTGCGCCTCGCGGGCTTGCTTTTTTTGCTCCTTGCGGCGTTCCGCGGCGGTAAGGACGGCGTTATTTTCACTCATCGCTCTCACCTCCCGTTTCGTTCAGAAGCATAGTTTTTCCGTCGGTCAGGCTAACGCCCGCCTCGGCAAGCCGCGCGGCGCACGCGCCAAGGTACGCGCGCCTTTCGCTCTGCGCGGCGTATCGCTCCTCGGCGGAGAACAGTACCGCCTCCGCGCCCTCGCCGTCGTAGGCGGAGCACAGCGTTGCCGCGCCGCAAAGCGCGCTTACAAGATTGTCGTTTATCGCGGGCAGAACGAAGATGAGCTTTGATACCTCGCTGTCGCCGAGCATCGCCGCAAGCCGTTCAAGCGAACGGTCGGGCGCGGCAAGCGGAGCTGTGGCGAAAAGGCGGAATATCATATCAAAGTCGCTCTCCGAGCGCAGCGTGAACAAGTACGCGCCTATTTCGGCACGCTCGTCGAACCACGCAAGCGTAACGGCTCTGCCGCGGCGAAGCTCGCGCAGCGTCAGCGCGACGGTCATTTCCACCACGCCGTCGGCGCAGTATTCGTTCATATCCGCATAATATTCCTCACGCGCGAGCGCGTTTACGTCGGGCGCGGGGGCGGACGGTTTTTTCGCGGCGAGATTTGCGGCTTGCCGCTTAAATTCAGCCGCCTTCAAGGGATTTTTCGCGGTCGCGGCTCTCTCGATGAGGCGCGCGTGCTTTTTCTCGAAGGCAAGCTCCGCCTCCTCGGCGGCGTACGGGCTTACGAACTCGCCGACGGGGGCGACGTTCGGAAAATGCTTTGACATATCGCAAAGTATGAGCGAGGTGTCGGACACGCCCGCGTTGTAATCGCGCACGATAAGCTCGTCAGTCTTTGAGGAGAGCTTCCAATGCACGCTTTTCAGCGTATCGCCGTCGCGGTACTCGCGGATATCCGCGACCTCAAGCCTTTCGGGGCTTGCGGGCGAGTGCTTGGTGCGCCTTGACGAGTCGGCGGACGCATCCGTTTTCGGCTCGGCAAGCGGGAGCTTGCGCGGAAGCACGGAAACGGTGCTAAATGAATTTACGTCAATGCGCAGTTTGAAAATCCTGAACAGGTCGTAAACGTAAAGACAGCTTACGCCTATCGTGTAAGTGCCGCGGAATTTGAACACGGCGTTGTTTTTTACGTTATAAACGGTGCTTGGCGGCATAGATATATGCACGCATTTGTCCACGGTGCGCACGCTGTGGGCGGTGGGCAGGCGCATAACGGCATCTACGAAGGGGTAGGGCAGAAAGCTTTCGTTTATAAGCTGCATTTCGTAGTTCAGCGGCTGATTTTTCTCGATTTCCACCTTGCTTTCGGGCACGAGGAGCTTGATAGCCGCCTTGGAGATGAGAAGATATATCAGCGACGCTACGGGGAGCAGGGAAACGAAGCAGAAAAGAAGATTAGATGCCGATGAAAGAAGCGCTTGGGTAAATATCAGCGAGGCTACCCACAGCACAGCCCACAGACGAGCGCCGCGTGCAAGCGTGAGCGAAAAGCGGCTGCGCTTTGGTACGGCGGAGCGCCGAGAGGGTGTTTTTTTCTTCATAGCGGCGGTTTATCAGTTTTTGCCCTTGAAGGGTACGGGCGTTGCGCGAAGTATCTCACTAAGCACCGCCTCGGCGGTAAGTCCCTTGAGCTTTGCTTCCTGACGGAGCATCAAGCGGTGCGCGATAGCGGGGCGGAAAAGAGTTGCAACGTCGTCGGGGATGACGTAATTTCTGCCCTTTATGTACGCATACGCGCGGCAAAGGTGCATCAGCGCGACCGATGCACGCGGGCTTGCGCCGAGGGCGATGGCGTTGTGCTTTCTCGTTGCACAGGCGAGAGTTACGATATAGCGGTAAAGCTCCTCGTCCATCTTCACCTCGGTGACCTCGGCGCGAATGCGGCGAAGCTCGTCGGCGTTTATGACGGGGCGCACGGAGTCGATGGGGTTTTCGCCTTTACGCGCGGAGAGGATAGCGACCTCCTCCTCGGCGGTGGGGTAGCCAATTTTCAGCTTGAGCGCAAAGCGGTCAAGCTGAGCCTCGGGCAGGGGGTAAGTTCCGACGTAGCCCGACGGGTTCTGCGTTGCGATAACGGTAAAGGGGTCGGGGATGTCGTAGCTTACGCCGTCAACGGTGACCTTGCCCTCCTCCATCGCCTCAAGCAGAGCGGATTGCGTTTTGGGCGAGGCGCGGTTGATCTCGTCCGCTAAAAGCAGATTGCAGATAACGAGACCGCGGCGGAACTCGAATTCCTCTTTACTGCGGTTGTATATGTTAAATCCCGTGATGTCGGATGCCATAACGTCGGGGGTGAATTGCGCGCGCTTGAAATCAAGTCCCGTGACCTTTGCGATAGTCGCGGCAAGGGTGGTCTTACCCGTTCCGGGCACGTCCTCGATAAGCACGTGCGAGCCCGAAAGCATCGCGGTAAGGAGCATAACTATCTCGCTGCGCTTGCCGAGGATGACTTTTTCGACCTCGTTTATGACCTCAAGCATTTTTTCGTTGTAAAGGGGGGCGGTGGTTTTTTCGTTTTCCATTTTCGTGACCGTTCCTTTTTATAAATTTTTTCATTTTTATTATAACATACGAAGATACGCAGTACAAGAAAAATATTAACAATTCAATAAAAATTCACATAAGATATAGTGAATAAAAAAACGAGGTGGATAAATGGAGCTGTTTACGGTAATACCATACAACCGCGAGAATGCGGTGGAGTACGCGCGGAAATATGCGCTCACGCGCAACGCGCGTTTTGAGGACTATACGGGCATCGGCGGCGATTGCACGAATTTCGTGTCGCAGGCGGTGTTTGCGGGCGTGTGCGTTATGAATATGACGCCCGAATACGGTTGGTACTACGTCTCGCCCACCGACCGCGCGCCCGCGTGGAGCTCGGTGGAGTTTTTTTACGATTTTATAACGGGTGCGCCCGCGTTTGCCGACGTAAACGGCGGAGAAGGACCGTTCGGCAGGGAGGTACTTCGCCGTCAGGCGGAGCTTGGCGACGTGGTACAGCTTGCCGATGAAAGCGGCGATTTTTACCATACGCTCATTATTACGGATATCAAGCCCGACGAGATATTCGTCAGCGCACACACCAACGACGCGCTTGACCGTCCGCTATCAAGCTACACCTTCGCCCGCGCGCGCTTCATTCGCATCGAGGGCGCGAGGGTGATAGCGGAGTATCCGTGCTTTGAGGAATTGATGGAAATGAATAATGAATGATGAAAAAACTTTTTGCTTTGCAAAAAGCCAATGAATAATGAATAATTCAGGTAGCTTTTTGCTACCGCAAAATGCGTTTATAAAAATTAAAGTGGTTGAAGCTGTGCTTCAACCACTTTTTTCCTTAACGTTTTGCAAAGCAAAACATATCACTCGGCGTAAGCCGAATATCACTCAGCCGAAGGCTGAATATCACTCGCCCAACGGGCGAATATAACGGTTAAAGCGCCCTTGGCGTTTTAACCTTAGTCCATTTTCGGAAGCAGGGCGAGTGCCTTCTGTATCTCCTCGTCGGAGGGGACGTAGTCGGTAAGAATGCCGTCGTTGTGCTTCTGGTAGGACATCATATCGAAATATCCCGTTCCCGTAAGACCGAAAAGAATGGTCTTTTGCTCGCCCGTTTCCTTGCACTTGAGCGCCTCGTCGATAGCGACCTTGATAGCGTGGGAGGATTCGGGTGCGGGGAGGATTCCCTCAACTCGCGCAAACTGCACCGCCGCCTTGAATACCTCGGTCTGCGGAACGGAGGTCGCCTCCATAAGTCCGTCGGCGTAGAGCTGGGACAGCGTGGGGGTCATTCCGTGGTAGCGCAGTCCGCCCGCGTGCATGGGCGCGGGAATGTAGTTCGAGCCGAGGGTGTACATCTTTGCAAGCGGGCAGATCATACCCGTGTCGCAGTAATCGTAAGCGTACGCGCCGCGCGTAAGGCTGGGGCAAGAGGTAGGCTCGACCGCGATAAAGCGGTAGTCAGCCTCGCCGCGCAGCTTTTCGCCCATAAAGGGAGAGATAAGTCCGCCGAGGTTCGAGCCGCCGCCCGCACAGCCGATGATGATATCGGGCTTTATGCCGTATTTATCCATAGCCGCCTTTGCCTCAAGTCCGATGATGGACTGATGTAAAAGCACTTGCGAAAGCACGCTTCCAAGCACGTATCTGTACTTGCCGCCCGACGTAATTGCCGCCTCGACCGCCTCGGAGATAGCGCAACCAAGGCTTCCGCCCGTTCCGGGGTGCGCGGCAAGTATCTTTCTGCCGACCTCGGTGGTCTCGGAGGGCGAGGGGGTAACGTCAGCGCCGTAGACCTTCATCACCTCGCGGCGATGGGGCTTCTGGTCGTGGCTGACCTTAACCATGTAAACGTGGCATTCAAGTCCGAAGTAGGAACAAGCCATCGAAAGCGCCGTACCCCACTGACCTGCGCCCGTTTCGGTGGTAACGCCCGCAAGTCCCTGCTTTTTGGCGTAGTACGCCTGCGCTATTGCGGAGTTGAGCTTGTGGCTTCCGCTCGTGTTGTTTCCTTCAAATTTATAATATATATGCGCGGGAGTGCCGAGCGCCTTTTCAAGACAGTACGCGCGCGTCAGGGGCGCGGGGCGGTACATCTTGTAAAATTCGATAAGCTCGTCGGGAATCGGAATATACGCCGTGGTGTCGTCAAGCTCCTGACGGGCAAGCTCGCGGCAGAATACCTCGGAAAGCTCGTCCTCGGTCATGGGCTTTAAGGTCTTGGAATTGAGCAGAGGCGCGGGCTTGTTTTTCATATCCGCGCGTACGTTGTACCAATAGCGAGGAAGCTCGTCCTCAGATAAATAAATTTTGTAAGGAATCTGTTCTTTTGACATTTTTATGTCCTTTCTCCCCTTGTGGTGTGGGGAAGGGTATGTTTTTTCGGGGCAAAAAACAAAAAGCTCCCATCCCGTAATGCCGGGACAAGAGATACTCTTGCGGTGCCACCCTGCTTGACGGCGAAAGCCGTCCACTCTATGCGCTGATACGCATTAGCCCTTGATAACGGAGCGCCCCTCCGTCTTACCTACTACGCCGCGGCGTTTCGGCTTGCCCTTGACAGACCATATTATTCGGCATTCCCCCAAGGCTCGCACCGTCCCTTGATCGCTGATTGAGAACTTCCCCGATTTTTTCCTGTCGCATCGGTTTATTTGATTATACTACCCATTTGTTCTTTTGTCAAGAGAAATTTTTAAAAAACACAGTCAGGGCTTTCCCTGACTGTGTTTTTATTATTAAAGCTATTATTCGCTGTCGTTTTCCTCGTCGCGGCGGGCAAGTCTTTCAGCCTCGCGCTGCTCGCGCTCGGCATCTTCCTTGTCGGTCTGTGCCTGTTCCTCGTTTGCCTTGCGGCTCTTCGCCTTTTTCTCCTCGGCGATAGCCTCAAGCGCCTCAACGGTGGGGAACGCGCTTTCCATAGCGTGACGGAACTGGTCGCCGTCCATCGTTTCGTGAGTGATAAGGTACTCGGCAACGAATGCGAGCTTGTCGGCGTTCTCGCGAAGGAGTCGGCGCGCCTTTTCAAAGCACTCGTCGATTATCTTCTTGACCTCTGCGTCTATCTTCGCGGCGGTAGCCTCGGAGACCTCCTTGCTTGCCGAGAAGCTTCTGCCAAGGAATACGTCGTCGCCCTGACTTGAGCCGTAGCGGATAGGGCCAAGCTCGTCGGACATACCGAGGCTCGTGACCATCTTGTGTGCTATCTCGGTCGCGCGCTTGATGTCGTTGGACGCGCCGCCCGTGAAATCACCGAATATCTGCATCTCTGCGGCTCTGCCGCCGAGTATCATCGTTATCTTTTCCTTAAGCTCCTCGCGGTAAACGCTGTATTTGTCCTCGGGGGGAACGGTCAGCGTAATTCCAAGCGCGTTACCCGACGGGATAATGCTGATGGAGTGAACGGGGTCCACGGTGGGGAGCAGGTAGGAAAGCAGAGCGTGACCTGCCTCGTGATAGGCGGTGTTCTTTTTCTCCTTGGGGTTCATACGCATCGACTTCTTCTGCGGGCCCGTCAGCACCTTAAGGAACGCATCCTCGATATCCTTCATACCGATAAGGGATTTTCCTCGACGGACGGCAAGAAGTGCCGCCTCGTTAAGCAGGTTTGCAAGGTCTGCGCCCGTAAAGCCGACGGTGGTCTTTGCGATGGTGGCAAAATCCACGTCGTCCTCGAATTTTTTGTTGCGTGCGTGGACCTTGAGTATCTCCTCGCGGCCGTTCATATCGGGGTGACCGACGGTTATCTGGCGGTCAAAGCGACCGGGGCGAAGGAGTGCGGGGTCAAGTATATCCGCGCGGTTGGTAGCCGCCATAACGATTATGCCTTCGTGTGCGCCGAAGCCGTCCATCTCAACGAGGAGCTGGTTAAGCGTCTGCTCGCGCTCGTCGTGTCCGCCGCCGAGACCTGCTCCGCGGTGGCGACCTACGGCGTCTATCTCGTCGATAAATACTATGGAAGCGGGCGCTTTGCGTGCGGTCTCAAAGAGGTCGCGGACGCGGGATGCACCGACACCGACGTACATTTCAACGAAGTCCGAACCCGAAATTGAGAAGAAGGGGACTTCCGCCTCGCCCGCAACTGCCTTTGCAAGCAACGTCTTACCCGTACCGGGAGGGCCCATCAGCAGTACGCCGTGGGGAATTTTTGCGCCGAGCTTTGAAAATTTCTGGGGGTTCTTGAGGAATTCAACTATTTCCTCAAGCTCCGCCTTTTCCTCCTCCGCTCCCGCAACGTCGCGGAAGGTCACGCGGCTCTTGGCATCGTCGGGCGTTTTTACCCTCGCCCTGCCGAAGCTGTTCATCTTTCCGCCGCCCTTGCCCGAGGTCTGCTTGACCACGTAGAACCAGAGCGCGGCGAAGATCACGATGAGCGCAAGATAGGGGAGCAGAGCCACCCACCACGGCCAAACCACGGGGGGCTCGAATTCGTATTTGGTAAGAGTGCCCTTTTCGAGCTGGGAGAGGATGAGCTCACCAAGGTCCTCGCGGAAGTAGTCCGTGTCCTTTAGCTGATAGCTTACGGTGGTGTCATCCTTCAGCTTCATCGTGATAACGTCGTCAACGTCCACGTTGAACTGCACTACCTGCTCGGTCTGGAAGTATTTTACCACGTCGCTGTACGTTATCGGTGCGCCGCCCTGCTCGGAAAATACACCCGAAAGGATGAATATCATCACGGCGACGATGATAAAGTAGATGAGAACTGTTTTAAGATTACTGTTTGAGCGTTTGTTCATACTCCTGATTTTGCCTTTCAATTTATGTTAATTGGTGTAAACTTCGGGTTTAAGCACGCCGACGAAGGGGAGGGTGCGGTACTTTTCGTCGTAGTCAAGACCGTAACCGACCACGAAGGCGTCTGGGATCTCGCGTCCGACGTAGTCGGCGGAAAAGTCCACCTGACGGCGCGAGGGCTTGTCGAGCATCGTGCAGGTGCGCACGCTGTTTGCGCCCTTGAGCTTGAGATACTCGCAAAGGTAAGAAAGCGTTTTTCCGCTGTCGATGATGTCCTCAACGATAATTATATCCACGTCGGAAAGGTCGTTGCGGTAAAGGTCGAGCATTATGCTCACTCTGCCGCTTGTGGACGTGCCCGCGCCGTAGGATGAGACCTTCATAAAGTCTATTTCCACGGGGCGTCTTATTTTTTTCATCAAATCGCCCATAAAGACCACCGAGCCCTTGAGAATGCAGAGCAAAAGGAGCTTTTTGTTGCTATCCTTGTAGTCGCGGTCGATGTCGGCGGCGATGCGGGAAACTATCAGCTCTATTTCCTTTTCCGAAACGAGGATGTAATCAATATCGTGCAGCATTATATCGTCTTCCTTATAATATTTTAGTATATTTGACAGCTTATATTCTATCAACTTTAGATTATGTGAATGTTTATAAATTGTAAATTTTATTGCGGAGGCAGCTTTTCACGCTTTTTTCTGCGGTCGTCAACGCAGAGAACGAGCACTCCGCGTCTGAAAGCCGCCGTAACGCCGCCGGGGAGCGACACTCCGCCGACCTCGCCCGCGCTTGCCGCGTCGATAAGGGCGTTTATATGGCGCGCTTCGGGACGTGCGCCGCCCTCGCGCAAGAAAAACAGCAAGGCTCGCGTCGCGATGGGGCGCGGCAGAGCCGCAAGAGACGCGGCGCGTATCTCGCCGCCGTCAAGAAAACGGCGCGCGGCGCTGTCAAGATAGTCGCAATCCTCGCTCGCGGCGGCAGAAAGCCTGCCTATCGCGCCGACTACGTCGGGGTTGAGCAAGCGAAGTTCGGGCAGTACCCTATGGCGAATGCGATTTCTCGCGTAATCGTCGCAGAGGTTCGTGGAGTCCGTAACGTAGGAAAGTCCGTTTTCGCGGCAGTATTCCTCGATTTCGGCGCGTGTAACGCAAAGGAGTGGGCGCACCAGCGTTCCGTTCTTTACGGCGCGCACGGCGGGAATGCCGCACACGCCCCTCGTTCCGCTTCCGCGCGTGAGGTTGAGAATGACCGTCTCCGCGTTATCGTCGGCGTTGTGCGCTGTGGCGAGAAGGGGGATGTGCTCTTCCTCCATAACGGAGTCGAAAAAGGCGTATCGTATTCTGCGTGCCGCCTCCTCCACGCTCTCGCCGCTTTTTTTAGCTTCGGCGGGAACGTCGGCTTCAAGAAGGCGGAGCTTTACGCCGCGCTCATCGCAAAGGCGGCGGCAAAAGTCCGCGTCGCGCTTTGCCTCGTCGCCGCGTATGCCGTGGTCGACGTGCGCGGCTGTGACGTTCGCTCCGCGCTCGCAAAGGGCGCAAAAAAGCGCGGTGGAGTCAGCGCCGCCCGAAAGTCCGACGAGAACGGGCGTATCGTGGGGAAGCCCCGCAAGGTCGCAGGGGTGTAAAAAATTCTTCATCACGCGGGCGGAGCGTCTTCGTCGCTTCTTGCGCTGTCAAGCGCATAGAAGGTGGTGTATTTTCCGAGCCAATTCATCTTGACCGTACCCGTCGAGCCGTGGCGGTTCTTTGCCACGATGATCTCGGCAACGGGCGTTTCGGTCGCGGCGGCATCTTTGTCGGAGGGCTTTTTGTAGTATTCGTCGCGGTAGATGAAGATAACGCTGTCCGCGTCCTGCTCGATAGAGCCCGAATCGCGCAGGTCGGTGAGCACGGGGCGCTTGTCCGTTCGGTCGGCAGAGCCACGGGAGAGCTGGGAGCAGCAAAGCACGGGAACGCCGAGGTCCTTTGCCATAAGCTTGAGTCCGCGCGTGATGTCCGCGACCTCAAGCACGCGGTTGTCCTTGTGCTTTTCGCCGTTCATAAGTCCGAGGTAGTCGATAACTACCATAGCGACATCGCCCTCGCGGCGAAGCTTTGCCTTCATTGCGGAGACCGTGACGTTTGAGGTATCGTCAATGAGGATGCGCGCGCCCATCAGCTTGTCGACCGCGCCCGCGAGCTTTTCCCAATCGGACGGAGTAAGGTTGCCCGTGCGAAGAGAATAGCTGTCAACCATCGCGTGGCTGGAGAGTATTCGCGTAACGAGCTGTTCGTCCGACATTTCAAGCGAGAAGATAGCGACCTTTTGCTTGGTTTCAAGCGCGACGTTGACGGCGATGTTCATTGCAAAGCTCGTCTTACCCATACCTGGGCGCGCGCCGATAAGCACGAAGTCGGTCTTACCGATGCCCGCCATAAGACGGTCAAGGTCGCCGTATCCCGTGTTTATGCCCTGAAACGCGGCGGGGTTCTGCTGAAGCTCGGCAAGGTTCTTGTAAACTCTTGCAAGCACCTCGGAAAGCTCGGAGAAATTGCGCGTGTCGCGCCCCATCGCGATGTCGGATATCTTGCCCGATGCGTATTCAAGCACCTCGCTTACGTTTTCCTGCTCGGAAAACGCGCGCTCGGATATCTGCGAGCAAGCCTCGATAAGCTGGCGCATCAGGCTCTTTTCGATTACGATGCGGGCGTAGTCCTTGATGTTGAGTGCGGTCGGAACGCAGTCTATCAGCGTGCGCAGATAGCTTTCCGCGCTCTCGCGGTCGTAGACCTTTTCCTTTTCGAGCATATCAAGCAGAGTAATGAGGTCGATATCGTGATTCGCGCCGCCGAGGTGGAGCATTGCGGAGTATATCGCGCGATGCTCGCTGATGTAGAAATCGCCGGAGCGCACGGTGTCGGACACCTGCGAGATAGATTCGGGGTCTATGAGTATCGAGCCTAAAAGCGCCTGCTCTGCCAAAAGCGCAAACGGGAGCTTTTTAATAGCTTCTGTATTGTTCATTTTTTACTCCGATTCGGAATTACTTTTTGCAAACTACTACGTTCACCTTGCCTACGACCTCGGTGTAGAGCTTTGCGTCCACCTCGTACGTGCCGAAGGCGCGGATAGCGTCGCCAAGCTGGAGCTTGCGGCGGTCGATAACGATGCCGTGCTGTGCTTCAAGCGCCTCGGCGATATCCTTTGCGGTGATAGAGCCGTAAAGGCGGTCGTCAGCACCCGCGGCGGCGGGGATCTTTACCACTACTGCGGCAAGCTTTGCGGCAAGCTCGCGTGCGGCGGCTTTTTCGGTCTCTATCTTATAATTCTTTGACGCTTCCTTCGCCTTTGCCTCGTTCAGCGCCTTTGCGTCGGCGATGATGGCGAGCTTGCGGGGGATGAGAAAATTCTTGGCGTAGCCGTCGGAGACTTCGATGATGTCGCCCTTCTTGCCCTGCGCCTTTACGTCCTGTGTGAGAATAACTTTCATAATAATCTTCCTTTCGGGTATCAGTTTGTGGTTTTGTCAAGGTATTGGTCTATCGCGTCGCGCAGCTTTGAAAGCACCTCGCGCGTGTCTGTCGCCGCGACCTGCGCGCCTGCGGAGTCGAAATGTCCGCCGCCGCCAAGCTTTTCAAGAATGAGCTGGACGTTGACCTTGCCGTTTGAGCGCGCCGAGATGATCACGCTCGTTCCCGTGTGCAGAAGCACGAAGGCGGCATCGACCTGCTTTACGTTAAGCAAGGTGTCGGCGGTCTTGGATGCGGCTATTCTGTCGTCGGCGCTTCCTTCGCCGTCGCAGATGGTTATTGCTATCCTTCCTCGGTACAGCTTGACTCCCGAACCGAGCTTTGACTCGGTAACGAAGCTTTGCATATCGGCAAAGAAGAAGGTTCGCGCGATTTCAGAGCTTGCGCCCGCCTCGCGCAAGAACAGCGCGGCGGAGTACGTTCCCTCCGAGGTCGTGCGGGTGAAGTTCTTGGTGTCAAGCATAATGCCCGCAAGCATTATATTTGCCTCGTGGCGATTGAGCCTTGCGCCGTCGGGGAAGGCAGAGCCGCGCGAGGAAAGCTCAAGGATTTCGGAAACCAGCTCGCTTGCGGACGATGCCGACGGCTCGATGTAGGCAATTTCAGGCTCGTTTTCAAAGTCCGCTATCTTGCGGTGGTGGTCGATGATAACGGTGGTGAAAACGTTACGCGCTATCTCGGGCGACTCAACTATCGCAAGGTTGTTGACGTCGGACAGTATCAGGAGCGTGTCCGAGCGGATAAGGTCGATGGCGGACGTGCCATCGGCAAAGACGTTTTCGTATTCGGGCATTTCGGCAAGCAGGGGTGCTGTCGATATCTTGAAATTGGGGTTCGTCTTGTCGATAACTATCGTCACGTTGGGGTTATAGCCCACGGCGAGCCGCGCAAGACCGATGCACGAGCCGATGGAGTCGAAGTCGGGGTTCTTGTGTCCCATAACGAGCACGTTGCCCGCGTCGGATATAAGCTGTATAAGCCTGTCCGCGATAACGCGCGAGCGCACCTTGGTGCGTTTTTGCAGTATTTTCGTTCTTCCGCCGAAGAATTCCATTTTCGACGCGCTCTTCAGCGCGACCTGATCGCCGCCGCGCTGGAGTGCTGTCTCAAGTGCCGAGGCGGCGCTTTTTTCGCGGTCAAATATGCTCTCGCCGCTGTCGCAAACGCCCATCGAGACGGTCAGGGGCATACTGTTGTCGCCCGTGCCTATCTCGCGCACGCGGTCAAGCACGTCAAAGCCGTTTTCAACGCATTCGGGCAGTCTTTCGCGCGGGAAAACTATGAGGTATTTGTCGCGCTCGTATTCGCGAAGCATTCCGCCCATATCCTTTGCCCATTCGGAGAGGACGGATTCCACGTCGTTTGCGGCGGTGCGGTACGAGGTGCGCATCTGCTGTGTCAGCTCCTCAAGGTTGTCGATAACGACGTACGCTATAACGGGAGCTTCCTTGTTGATAGCGCGCTTCGCTTCCTCAAGGCGCGTTCGGTCGTCAAAGACCGTCATCCAATAATCGCGCTCGGGCGTTTCCATAAGGTAGCCCTTGGCAAGAAGGGCACGCTCGCCAATCTCTATGCGCAAGCCCTCGGATGCGGGGCAGGTGATGATATCGGAAATGGATGCGGTAGAGTATTCGGTAAAGTTTCTGCCCGCTATATCCGTCTGCCGCTCTGCGCCGCAAAGCGCGAGCATTGCGTTGTTTGCCCATATCATTTTGCCGTCGGCGGTGGTGATAAGCGCGGGGAATTCCACGTTGCGCATTACCTCGGACATAAGAGTGTTAAGGGATGCACCCTCGGCGCTCACCGTTTCGGCGGTGTTAAGGCGCGCGCCCTTAAAAATGGCAAACGCCTCCACTCCGCAAAGCAAAAGGAAGCAGACAAGCCCTATGATCAAGGGCGAAGCGTCGGAAAAGGCGCACGCCAGCATGAAGATAAGAAGCATCGCGCCGCCGCTGATCGCGGATATCAAAAGCAGGTCGAAGTGCTTGAAATCGGGTTGCTTATGTTCTGACATCGTTTTTCCTCCTTCTTTGAAGGTTTTAATATAAATAGAATTAAAGCATAATTATCTATTATAATAGTATAGCATAAGTTTTGTGATTTGTAAATGAAAATTATGGGAATTTTGAAATAATACTCAAAAAAAAGGCGGGGCAAATGCATTTTTGCATTTGCCCCGCCCAAAACGAGTATTAAAGCTGAATGAGAGAGAATTTTGCGTAAGCCTCGTGCATCAATCTTTCCTCGCGCGTGTGGCAGGTAAATATCAGGCACTGGCGGCTGTTCTCGCCGCAAAAATCGGCAAGCAGACCCAATATCTTGGCGGCGCGGCTGTCGTCGATATGCGAAAGAGCCTCGTCGAGCATAATGGGCGGCGCGTCGTCCTTGAAAAGCAAGCCGATAAGCGAAAGGCGCAACGCGAAATACGCCGCGTCCTGCGTTCCGCAGCTCAAAGCCGAAACGGGCTTCGTGCCCGACGGCGTATGCACGGTGACGGCAAAGTTCTCGTCTATGCCGAGCTCCGTGTATTTTCCGTTCGTTATCCTTGAAAGCAGCTCGCTTGCATCCTCGCGAAGTCGCGGCGTGATGCTCGCGCGCAACGAGTCGCCCGCGCCGCTTATTGCGGAGCGTGCAAGTATAATGGCGTTGCACAGCTTTCGTGCGGCGGCAAGTTCGCCTTCGACTTCCTCAAGGCGTGCGGATATGTGAACGGGATTTTCCGCCGCACCTTGATTAAAGGCAAGCCCGCGCTCCGCCTCGTGAAGCTTTGCGACGCCCGCCTCAAGCTGTGCGGCAAGGGAGGCCCTTTCCTGCTTGAGTGCCGTGGGGTTTGCGTTTTCGAGAAGCGCGGGAGCGTCGGGGTTAAGGTGTGCGCGAAGCGATGCCTCGTCGTAGCCCGTAAGCTGATCGCGGTACTCACTTGCCGATGCGGAATATTTTTCGATATCTCGCTTTATCGTTTCGTGCTTGGATACGGTCGTCGCCGCCTTGTCCGCGGTGGACACGAGCAGGTCTGCGATATCGTCGTCCTCACCGACCTCGGCAAATTCCGAGAGGGCGTTTATAGCCTCGCGGCAGACCGCCGCGGCGGTATCGCGCAGAGTGGAAAGCTTGCTTTCCGCCGACATAAATATGCTTGATGCGGCGTCAAAGTCGCGCTTTGCGGCAAGGCAAGCGTCAAGATGCGCGGCAAACGCGGCTTTTTTGAAGCCGTTCTCGCCGTCGTAGCCGTAGGAATAGTAAAATCTCAATATCTCCTTGCTCTTTTTCGCGGCGGCGGGGAAAAGGCATATGCCGACGATGGCAAGAATAAAGCCGACCACCGTCACGGCAGAGGATATTTTCGGAGAGATGAGCGTCGAGCCCGTGAAATACAGAACGAGCGACGCTACGGCGGCAGATGCGCCGAGAAGCGTCAGAACGAGCCCTGCGACAACGAGCAATATCTTGCTTTTGCGAAGGCGCGAAAGCCTTGAGCAAACGGCGGACGCTCCGCCCGCATCGTCGATGCCCTCGGCGTACGCGGCAAGGCTCGCGTCGCCAAGCTTATGCTCGGCGTGCATCTCGGCAAGGTGCGCGGCGGCGGCGGAAACCGCCGTTTCTGCGGCGGAAAGCGAGCGGGATATGGAGTCGAGCTTGTCGATATACTCGCGGTCGGGGAGCTTTCCGTCCTTGCCCGACTCGCGCGCAAGCTCTGCTTCCTCTGCCTTTAGCGCGGCTATCTTCTTTTCGCTCGCGTGGAGCATATCAAAGCGGTTAAGAACTTGTATCGTCTCGTGCGCGCGGCACTTGTCCTCGGCAAGCGTCAGCTTGCGGCGCACCTCTGCGGTGACGGCGCGGTATTTCTGCGCCGTTGCCTCAAGCGATATTTTGGAAGCGGTGTCCTGCTCCGCCTTTTTCAGCCTTTCGGCAAGCGCGTCACGCTCGCGTTCAAGTTCGGGAATGCGTCCGTTGCTTCCGCGCAGGGGCAGAAGCTGACGGCGAGCGGCATCGAGCTTCGTAAGCGCTCTGCCCGTGTTCGTCTGCTCGTCGGCGGAAAACAGCAGGTTTTCAATAGCCGTGCCAAGCTCTGCGCCGCTCAGCGCACCGACTCCGAGCTGGCGCACGGAGGTCGAGCTGTCAAATACTGCGGCGGAAACACCGCCGAGAAATACGCTTGCGGGCGTTTCGCCGCGGAACGCGGCGGCACCCGTCGCAAGGTCGATGATGGCGTGTCGCTCGGTGTAGTTTTCGCCCGACGCAGCACCTCGGCGCTCTATGCGGTAGCTTGCATCCCCCACGGTAAGGTCGATATATCCGTCGGCGGCAGAGCCGTCCCACGAAAGCGCCTTATCGCGTATTTTCGCGGCATCCTCGCCGCGCTTGGGCGGAAGCCCGAAAAAGATGAAGCGGATAAAGGCAAGCACGGTGCTTTTGCCCGTTTCGTTTTCGCCGTAAAAAATATTGAGTCCGTCCGTAAGGTCGGCGCAAAAGTCCTTAAGTGCGCCGAACTCGCGGATATATATCTTATTTATCGTCATTTGCTTCCCCCCGTCATAAAGGCTCTGCCGTCAAGGGCGAGAAGTCCGATGCGCAAAGCGTCGGCGGCGGTCGCGCGCTCGTCGGCGTTCGTGCTTTCAAGCTGTGGCAAGAGGGCGCGGTAGAACGCGCCGCGAATGCTCAAGTCGTTTTTCAGCTCGTCCGCGGAATACACGGGCAGGGTGGAGTCCTTGACGTTTACGGAGCAAAGCGTAAATTCCTCGCTGAGCGCGGCGGCAAGGCTGTCGGTATTCGGCGCGTAGTCCGTGGGGACTGCGCCCTCAAGGACTATGCGAAGCGAGGTCTCCGCGCCAAAGTCGCTGTCCTCTACGGCGGTGCGCATACGCGCAAGCACCGCGCCGTCGCCGTCCTCGCCCGTTACGTCAACGTGCAGTATCTCGTAGCGGTGCGTGGCAACGGTAATGCGCTCAAGCGCGGGCAGGGCGCTGCCGTCGTGAACGGTGACGGAGAGAACGCCGCCAAAATGAAGCTCGTCAAAGCTTCGTCCCTCGGGACAGCCGCAATAAGCCACGAGCGTAATACCCGAAACGGCGGGCTCGGGCGGGTTGTGAACGTGTCCGAGCGCGGCGTATACGCAGCCGCTCGCGCCAAAGAGCGAAAGGGGCGAGGGGGCGTATTTGGATATAGGTGAGGTCGTGTCGGCGTGTGCGCAGATGAGGTTTATCCTGTCGGGCGGACACTCAAGCGGCGTGCCGAGGGGGGCGGTGTCAAGCCTGTCGGACGTAAACGCCCAGCCCCACACGCGCACGGGCGTGTCGCCGATATCAAGGTCGAAGAACGAGGGTGAGTCGCTTTTGAATATATGCACGTTCTCGCTCCACGCCGTAACAGCCCATATACTGCCGTGGAGGTACGGGTCGTGGTTGCCCGGCGCGATCACGACGGGCTTGCCGAAATCGGCAAATGCGTCGCGCACGAGCGTTACGGTGTCGGGGCTTACGAAGCCGCAGTCGAACACGTCGCCCGCGGCGAAAATAGCGTCGTAGTCGCCTTCCTTGGCGATCTCGACGATGCGCGAGAAAACTTGGCGCAAGCCGCGGCGAAGCTCCTCGCCCGCGGCGATGGGAACGCCCGAAAACGGTGAGTCAAGATGAAGGTCGGCGGTGTGTAAAATTTTAATCATTTATGCTTTTGCTCCAATGGAGGCGGTGAAGCGGAGCATCGCCTCGGTATCCTTGTAAACGCCCGCGTCCTCAAGCACGTGAACGAAGGTCTCGCCCACCTCGGCGCGAATGAGGTCTGCGGCGTTGTCTGCGGTAAAGTCGTATTTGTCTCTGAATGCGGCAAGCCAATCTGCGTGCTTGCCGAGTGCCTCGTCGGCGCGGATCTCGGCATCGGTCGCGCCTGCGGCAACCTTGTCGGCAAGCAGAGCGATCTCCTTTTCAAGACGCGCGGGGAGAACCGCAAGTCCCATAACCTCGATAAGACCGATATTTTCCTTCTTTATGTTATGCTTGTCTGCGTGGGGATGGTAAACGCCCATCGGGAACTCCTCGGTGCAAAGGTTGTTGCGAAGCACGAGGTCAAGCTCAAAGTCCTCGCCGCGACGACGCGCGATGGGGGTAATGGTGTTGTGGGGAACGCCGTCGGTGTACGCAAGAACGCACGCGCTCTCGTCGGTGTACTCACGCCAAGCGGCAAGTATCTTGTCGGAAAGCGAAACGAGGCTCTCCTTGGACGCGGAGCGCAGACGGATAACGGACATGGGCCACGCAACTATACCGCCGCTTATTTCGGGGTAGCCCTCGAAGGTGAGCGGAACTTTGATTTCGGCACGCTCCATCGGGAAGGTGTAGCAGCCGCCCTGCATATGGTCGTGCGAGAGGATAGAGCCGCCGACGATGGGCAGGTCAGCGTTCGAGCCGACGAAGTAGTGGGGGAGCGCGTCAACGAAATCGAGCATACGCACGAAGGTCTCGTGGCGGATGCTCATGGGCGTGTGTGCCTCGGAAAGAACGATGCAATGCTCGTTGTAGTAAAAGTAGGGAGAGTACTGCAAGAACCACTTCTCGCCGCCGAGGGTGAAGGGAACTTGGCGTAGATTCTGTCTTGCGGGGCCGCCTGCGGCGTTTCCGCCGTAGCCGACGTTTTCGGGGCAGAGCAGACACTTGGGGTAGCCCGTCTGGGGCGCGGACTTCGCGGCGGCGATGTCGCGCGGGTCTTTTTCAGGCTTGGAAAGGTTGATGGAAATATCAATGTCGCCGTAGGGCGAGGGAACGCTCCAGCGGCGGTCGCGCGCGATGCGGTCGGCGCGTATGTAGTTGGAATCTATCGCGAGCTTGTAGAAATTGTCGGTCGCCTGCTTGGGAGATACGGCAAGGTCGGCCTCAAAGCGAGCGTTGACGGCGGACGGACGGGCGGTGAGGTGTCCCATCAGGCGCGTGTCAAAGCGGTCGCGTGCGGCGATACCTGCGTCGATAATGCCCGCTTCGACCGCGTAGTCGAGAAGTCCGTCGAGAATTTCGGGGAGAGCCGCACCCGCAAGCGCACCCTTTTCGTCCTCAAACGCGGCAATACCGAGGTCGGCGGCGATAAGATTTGCGCAATAAACGCGGTCGCCGCAACCGATAAGCCCCTTTGCCTCGGCGTAGTCGAGGAGCGCGGAAACGTAGCTGCAAATATTAGTAGTGTTTGACATGATGAATACCTGCCTTTTAGATAAATTTATACAGATACATTATATCACTAAATTATTGTTGTGTAAATAATAAAGCAAGAAAAAAGCAAAAATATTTCTCCCGCTCGCGCCGCGCCAAGCCGTATTTCTGCCGCGACGGCGAAAAATAAAATTTTCATATTTTTTCAAAAAATCTCAAAAACACTATTGACAATCATATGACCGTGTGATATAATACAATCACACCGCGAGGGAATACAATAATTACAAATCCGCGGCGATTTTGATTTTTTCATCTTCTTGGAGGAAAATATTATGATGAATTCCAAATTTAAAGATCACGTGCAAATTTTATTTGCGTACGTAGTAAGCTATCTGATCACGTTTTTGGTTCTTGCTTCTATCATTCAAACGGGATGTAACGCGATATTCGACGGTGAATCGGGCGTGTCTTATATGGTCGGCTCTGCGATATCGTATATGGTTTTTCCGCTTATCGCGTTTGTGATAATATATTTCCGCAGAAAGCGCGTGGATAAGGACAGACGCGCGTACCTTGCGCTGATGAAGGAGAAAGACTTCGATGCAAAAGAGGATATCGCCGCCACTCTCAAGGACAAAGATATGTGGGCGGAGGTCATCTTCGTGACCGTTATCAGCTTCCTTTTTTCAATTTATATCAGCTTCGTAGGGTTCTCGGCGTTTTACTTTGTTCCTTTCTTTTTAATGGCTGTTCCCGCGTTTATCGGCTTTGAAGTGCTCGGAACTGCCGTTTTGCACAAGACGTGGATACGCGAGAACAGAGATTTTTAAAGCACGCGGTGCGGCGATTTTTATTATCTCGCGTGCATTTGACATTATCTGACGGTAAACTCTTGTTGTCCACCGTTAAGTTTTTGCGATTTTGGCATTGAACGGCGCGGACGAGTGTGTTATTATATTGGAAAGTAAGTTTTCGTTCGGTGGGGGTAAGGATATGAAGCCGCAAACTTTTGCACAGCGTCACGATATAGGCAGGATAGTGCCCATACAGTGCGTCAAGGGTGACGCGCTGAAGGACCTTGAGATCAAGGATTCCTGCTTGCTTTTGGCGATAATATACGAGGGCAGCGCGCGTTTTCAGGTGGGCGACGTTTCATTTGACGCGGTAGGTCCTTGCTTCGTTTGCTTTGACGAAACGACGTCGCCGCACCTCGTGGAAAAAAGCGGCTTGAGGTGCGATTCTGTCTACTTTGCACCGACGTTTCTTAACGTAAATATAACGTTTGAGCGGATACACCGCTGGGATTACAAGGAAATTGCCCTTACGCACGATATGTTTTTGCTCAAGCCCTTTACCGATAAGGACAGATACGTTTTCCCCATTTTCATCGAGCATATAGACAATATCGAGAGGTTGTTTTCACAGCTTGAGGGCGAGCTGAAAAACCAGACGGATTGGTATTGGTCGTGCAGAAGCCGCTCGTATTTTATGGAAATGATGCTCGTTCTTGAAAGGAATTACGGGCTTATCGAGCCGAATGATGCGGATGGCGCGGCGAATAAAATATTCAATCCGCATCTGAAAAAGGCGGTCGTTTATATCGAAAACAATTATCAGAACGCCGTCACGCTTGAAAGCATCGTGCGGGCGGCGTCGCTCAATCATTCGACGCTTACGGCGCTTTTCAAGGAGGAGCTGGGAATGACTCCGATAGAGTATCTCTGGCATCACAGACTCGTCGTAGCGAAAAAGTTTTTGGAGTTTACTAATCTGCCGATAAAGGACGTTGCGGCGCGGTGCGGCTTTAAGACCACACAGCATTTCAGCAGGAAATTTGAGGAGACGGTGGGCGCGAATCCGAGCGTTTTCAGGTCTGCCGCCGTTGCAAGTAGGAAAAAGGCGTTTTGATAAGCGAAAGCGATTCGCCGCATTTTCAAGAAAGGATTTGAGATGGTCAATATTGGAAAAAATATAAAGCGCTTGCGGCGTGAGCAAAGGATCACGCAAATGGAGCTTGCGGAAACGCTCGGCGTAACGGCTCAAGCGGTCTCGAAGTGGGAAACGAAATCGAACTCGCCCGATATCGCGCTTATACCGAAGATTGCGGAGCTTTTCGACGTGAGTATTGACGAGCTGTTTGAGTAAAAACGCTTTGCGTTTTTACAGTGATATTCACCCTTCGGGTGAGTGATATTGCGCCGTCGGCGCAGTGATATTCGCCTACGGCGAGCGATATGTTTGCCTTGCGGCAAACGTTAAGAGTCATAACCACCGGCCGTGCCGGTGGCTTGCACCAGCCCCCTTGGGGCATGTCACAGGCTGAGCCTATAGGCTCACCGAAAAGTCTGCCAACCGCGCGACTTTCACGGGCATGCCCCTAAAGGGGCTTTATTTTATTTGCCCTCTTGTACCGGCTGACCCGTGAACGGGTCTACATACTCTTTTATGCTCAACTGTTCTTCTTCATAATCTTGTTGCAGTTGATTTCGTATATACTGTTCTATTACTTTTTTATTGCGCCCTACTGTATCAACATAAAATCCCCTGCACCAGAAATGTCTGTTTCCATATTTGTACTTCATATTGGCATATTTCTCAAATATCATCAAACTGCTCTTTCCTTTGAGATATCCCATTATCTGGGACACACTATACTTAGGCGGTATTGATACAAGCATATGTATATGATCTTTGCACGCCTCCGCTTCAATTATTTCTACTCCCTTGTATTCGCAGAGTTTTCTCAACATTACTCCTATATCTACTTTGATCTTTCCGTATATTACCTGTCTTCGATATTTGGGAGCAAATACAATATGGTACTTGCAATTCCATTGCGTATGTGCTAAACTATTTGTGTCAAGTTTCACGACTTGATCCTCCTTTGATGTTTTTATTGTTTTGGTTGGCAGACCAACTTTATTATACATCAAAGGAGGTACTTTTTCTACGCATAGCTAAAGCTTTTTGGAACCACCAGCACTGCTGGTGGTTTTCGTTATACAAAAAAAGCAACACGGTGAGTCCGTGTTGCGGAGCATACCGAGCTTCCTTGAAGCTCTCCGAGGACTTGGAAAAGCCTCGGAAACGGTGGCGGTCGCCTCCCTTACATAGAAGCCCTCGGGCTACTCTGTGCGAGGAGGTCAAAATTCTTTTAATTGAAAAAACCTCCTCGGGAGAGGAGGTGATGCCGATGTACGTAACGCTTTCGGAGCTGCTTGCAGTTCTGACGCTTATTGCATTTGTCGTCAGCATCGTTTTAGATGCGAATAACAATAAAAAGAACTAACCGCCTAAACCGCCCAAAGTTGAACGGTTAGTTCTGAATGCGGGAGGTAGCCGTCATCGGTATGCTCCTTCCACTAATATGATAGCACAGAACGTGGACGGTGTCAAGTCCTTTTTTCTTTTGTTTCGGAATTCCCGCCTAACTTCGGACCCACTGGGTCTAAAGTTGCTATGAGCCGCTCTCTGAACTTCGGACCCACTGGGTCCAAAGTTGTAACAAGCTGCCCGCCTAACTTCGGACCCACTGGGTCTAAAGTTGTCACGAGCCGCCCGCCGAGCTTCGCCCACGATGGGTACAAAATCTCTAACCGCCGCCCCTGCGCATCACGCCAACTTCGGACCCACTGGGTCTAAAGTTACCTTGCGCAGAGCGTAGAGGTTAAAATTGTACCACCCTTTTTCCCCTTGTTCCCGAACATCGCGCCCTCGATGTCATACCAAACGGCGTTTACTATGACATTTTATTTTTTCGCAAAAAAGCACTTGACTTTTTCTACCTTGCGTATTATAATAAAGATACAAATAAAAACGGCATCCCGAAGGATGCCGCCTAATAACCTGAAACACGTGACGCTACCAACGTCGCGCGCTTCACAAAGTCCACCG
>JAZPZM010000154.1:0-13171 GCA_045544735.1 Eubacteriales bacterium | reverse complement strand
GACTCTGTCGAAAATTATCTCGTAGAGCTTGTCCGAGCCCATGGGCTTTACGGACAGCACCTCGCCCTCTCCGAACGCGGGATGCTTTACGCGGTCTCCTGCAACAAAGGCGGGAGCGTCCTTTTTTGCGGTAGGCTTCGCTATCGGACGGTTGACGGTAAGCACGTCGGCACGCGGCGCGCTTCCCTGCCCGTCCGCACTTGAAAAATACACGCGGGGCTTTTCCGCGGAGGCGTTGCCCCAAGCGGAATACTCGCGGCTCTTTTTCTTTTCCTTGCGAGCAACAAGCTCCTCGGGGATCTCGCCTATAAAGCGTGACACGGGGTTGCGCGTCGTCTTTCCGTAGATCAAACGGCAATCGGTGTGGTAAAGGTACAGCTCTTTTTTTGCGCGCGTCAGGGCAACGTAGGCAAGTCTGCGCTCCTCCTCAAGCTCGGAAGGGTCGATAAGTGACTGATTTCCCGGGAAGATACCCTCCTCAAGTCCGGGAATGATAACGACGGGGAATTCGAGTCCCTTTGCGCTATGTATAGTCATAAGAACGGCGGCATCCGCGCTTTCGTCAAATCTGTCCACGTCGGCAACGAGGGCGGTCTCCTCAAGGAAGCCCGTGAGCGTCGGCTCTTCATTATTATTCATATACTCGATAACGCCCGATACGAATTCTTCGATGTTTTCAAGGCGGTCCTTCTCCGCCTCACCCGCATCCTTGAGCATCTGACGGTATCCGCTCTCGTCAAGCACGGCGTTCGTAAACGCATCAAGCGGACATCCGCCGTCAAGCATTGCGCGAAGCTTGCTTATCATAGCGGCAAAGCTCATAAGCGTTTTTGCGGCGCGAGAGAGTGCGACGTATTTATCGGCGTTGCACATTACGTCAAACATAGTTATGCCGTTTTCATCCGCTATCGCTTCAACTGCGGCGATGGTGGTATCACCAATCTTGCGTTTTGGCTCGTTGATAATTCTTTTTAGCCTTACTCTGTCGGACGTGTTATTGATAAACTGAAGATATGCGACTACGTCCTTTATTTCCTTGCGGTCGCCAAAGCGCAATCCGCCGTAAATTCTGTACGGCAAGCCGCTTTTGGCAAAGGTGCGCTCGATGGTGCTTGACTGCGCGTTTACGCGGTAAAGTATTGCAAAATCGCGATAGCTGTATTTGCCCTTTGAGACAAGGCGAGTTATGAGATCGGCGATCCTTCGTGCCTCCTCGTTCTGATCCTCGCACTCCTCGATCTTTATCTTCTCGCCGTCCTCGCTGTCCGTCCAAAGACTCTTGGGGCGGCGCTTGGTATTTTTGGCAATCACCGCGTTTGCGGCGTTCAGAATGACCGCGGAGGAGCGATAATTCTGCTCAAGCTTTATGACCTTGGCATCGGGATACGTGGAATCAAAGCCGAGAATATTTTCTATCGTTGCGCCGCGGAAACGATAAATGCTCTGGTCATCGTCGCCTACGACCATGATATTGCGCCATTCGGACGCAAGAAGCGAGCAAAGCTCGAACTGTGCGTGGTTGGTATCCTGATACTCGTCAACGCAGATGTATTTGAATTTTCTTGCGTAATATCGGCGCACCTCGTCCTCTCTGCGAAGAAGAAAGACAGTTTGCATAATGATATCGTCGAAATCAAGCGCGTTTGACTCGTTAAGTCGGCTCTGATAGAGCTTATAAATTTTCGCGCAGGTCTTTTCGCGGAAGGCAGTAGCCTCCTCGGCGTAAGCCGTAGGATCAAGAAGTCGCTCCTTTGCGCGGCTTATCTCACTTGCAACGGAGCGCACGGCAAACTGCTTTTCGTCGATATTAAGCTCTTTCATAACGGCTGTGAGCAGTTTTTTGCTATCGTCGGAATCGTAGATGGTAAGAGTTCCGCCGTAGCCGAGCTTGTCGGAATGCGAGCGAAGTATGCGCATACAGATGGAGTGGAACGTTCCCGCCCATATGCTTTTTGCAATATCGTCACCGTCAAACACGCGAGAGAGTCTTTCGACTATCTCCTTTGCCGCCTTGTTGGTAAAGGTTATGGCAAGTACGTTCCACGGCGCGCAGGGCGACGCGGAGAACTCGGAAAGAAGCGGCGCTATATCCTCGGCGCTAAGCTCGTGTGCCGCCTCAAACGCCGCCACGGTCTCAGGGGAAAGGCGCGAGGGCACGCTCTCGTCGTAGTACGCGTTTCCGTAGCGTATTATCTGCGCTATTCGGTTTACGAGAACGGTAGTCTTTCCGCTTCCCGCGCCCGCTATAACGAGCAGAGGTCCTTCGGTGGTATGCACCGCCCTTCTCTGCATTTCGTTAAGGCTTGCGTGTACCTTATCGAATAGCGCTCTTTTGGCTTTTATGTATCTGTTTTCAAGCTCTGTCATTTTTCACCTTATATGTAAGGGGCTGTCAAGCGACAGCCCCGATAATTATTTGCTCTGCTGACTGTTTTGTTTGTTCTGGTTCTGATTCTGATTTTGGTTCTTGCTCTGGTTCTGATTCTGATTCTTGTTCTGGTTCTGATTCTGGTTGTTCATTATATACTCTTTGCGATATAAATTTGCGGACGTCCGCAGATCGCATTAAGATTATTTCCGAACGCGAAAGACTTTATTCAATCGAGCATATATCTCGATTCAACCTCGTCGTTTACTGCGTTCGAGAACGACCAAAACGCCGCCGCAAGCAAGAGCGAGAACGCGAGTGTGAATATCCACCAAATCTCGCTTATGATGATAAGAGAGTTACGCCCCTCACCCGATGCAAAGCCCGGAAGTGACGAGGCAAGCCCCGCCGCAGCGTTGCAGATGGAGACCGCAACCGCAAAAACGCCTATGACGATCATTTTTTTCTTCATTTCGCTCATTATCGAGCTCATTCGTCCGAGGCGATAATCGTCCGAAAGCGAATCGGGCAGATATCCGCAATGCCCCGCTACAACGTCCGTCATAGCCGAAAGCAGCACAAGTATTACGACAAGAAACAGCACGCTCTCGACTATGGACGCGGGCAAAACGAGAGTGAAAAACTCCCCGTACGCATCGCTATCCTTCCATATTCGGCGATAGGTAAATTCCCGCACAAAGCCGTTATTGAGTATCCACGATACCGTAGCGGCTACGGTATAAACGGCAGAAACGACGATCCCGCGCTTTGCCTTTATGGGAGAAAAGCCCCTGAGCAAAGCAAAAACGAGAACGAACGCCGCGCCGCATACGAAGTCGGGCAAAACGTCAAGCACGTCCATATAACCCGTAATGCTAAAGAATGCGTCCGCACAAAGCAAGCAGGCAAGAGTAGCCGCGCCAAGCGCGAGCTTTATGCCGCGACGAACGAAAAGCCCGTTCCTTGAGGCTACCTCGCTATCGTATTTTGCCTTGAGCGCGGTGATAAAGGGCGTGTCCGCTCCTACTCTCCAAAAATAGCGCATAGCGCGAATGAGCCATACCACGCCTATAACGAGCATCGCTCCGACGGCAAGAATGCGGAAAAGCCCTATAAAACGCGACCAATCAAACGCCGTATCGTCGTATGCCTGCCCTGAAAGCGACGCAAATTCGGGAAGCACCGCAAGTATGTTCTTTGACCAAATGAAGAAAACGGTAACGTTTTTTATCTTCGTTGTGTAATCTCTGCCGAAGCGGTCGCTTTCAAGAGCAACGCCGTCTACGGTGCGCTGTGAAAGGTAAATTATTCCGTCAAACAGTGCTTTCCACGCAGGCACGGCGACGATTATCTCAACCACCGAAAAGCTGAATGCGAACAGCAAAATCATAGTCGGTCTCGTGTCAAAGCTCGTGAGTCCGAAAATAAAGGCTATCGAAAAGAGCTTTGCCGCTCCGAGAAGCATCATCCTTGAAAAGCCGACGCTTGCCGATTCGATATGAGGGCACATATCGCGCAGATATTTAAGACCGAGCGTGATAAACAAATATCCGAAAAGGTCGGGAAGAACGTCTACCACGGCAATATCGGGGTTAAACAGGAATATCAAGCCGACGAAGATCAGACCGAAGCCGAGTCTTTTGCCTCTTGTTTTGGTTTGCATTGGCATTTCACCGTTTCCTTTGCTTATTTTTTCTTTTTAGAGCTTTTTTGACTCTTTTTCTCGTTTCGCTCCTGAAGCGAGCGTCTGCGCTCGGCTATCTCCGCCTTGCTCTTTTCAAGCTCCTCGACGTTTCTCTTTTCAAGAGAATCGTTTATTTTATCAATAAAGGGGATGTTGGATTTATGACGGGGCATATCCTCGTCTCCCTCGGGGCAAATACGCATATAACAACCGAACAAAAGCACCATTACCATAATATTTGCCGCAAGCGCTACGAGCACGGCAACGCTGCCTATGCTCGGATAGGTGAGGGATAGGATATACATAAACGAGGAAAATGAAACCGCTACGATGTCGGTAACTGCGGAAATACGCTTGTCGGGCAAATCGACCGAGCCCGCCGCAAAGCTTACGGAGATAAGCAATGCGAAATGGAAAGCAAGCTGAAGCACAAATCGTGCGTATCCGTTTATCACCGCCGCTTGAGAAAGCCAAGCGGGAGAAAAGCCCACGAGCTTTGAAATTTCAATCGCGGCATCCACTGCGCCCGAAAGGACAAGGAGCGCAAGAACTAATATGGAATACTTAAAATGGGGAAAATATTCCTTTAGCTTCATACACGCCGACGCCATAATGATATATCCGACGAGCCTTATAGCCCAGCCGTAAAGCGTCATTGACATTATGAAGGTAATGAAATATCCAACTACGAGAATACCGAATCCCATGCTTATTCCTCGGATTGTCTACCCGCGCCGCAGCACTTCTTGTACTTTTTGCCGCTTCCGCAGGGGCAGGGGGAGTTCGGGCCGAGCTTTTCAGCGTTCATAGCCGCCGAGGTTGCCGCAGGTGCGGGCATGGGGCGGCGAGGTCCACCCTCTCCTACTCTGCCGAACTTCAATCCGCGAAGATCCGCCGCAGATATAACTACGGTCTCTGGGAGCTTACGGGTAAGCACCTCGCGCACGGTCTTTTGTCTTATCTCGTCGATAAGGTCGGCGTACATATTAGAGCCCGTTATCTTGTATTCGGTAAGAGGGTCACGGTGCGCGTAGGATTGGAGCATAACGTTGCGCTCAAGGTTTTCCATTCCCTCGATGTGATCAAGCCACAGCTCGTCTATGCTTCCGAGAAGTATCGCGCGCTCAAATCGCTTGAACAGCTCCTCTCCCGCCTGCTGCTTGCGGCTCTCGTAGAGCGCAAGTGCGTTTTTGGTGATAATATCGCCTATGCGGTCGGAGTTTTCGTCACTCTCGTCACCGACGGCGAAATCAAGCTCGCCCTCTTGACAGCCCCAGCCGCCGTACTTGCGGTAAAGCTGCTCGAAATCCCACGGCTGATCCTCGGCGTGTGCCGAGGTGGTGGCAAGCTCCACGTTTTCGGCGATGGTGGAGATTATCATATTCTTGATCTTCTCGGAAACGTCGCCCTCCATAAGGATCTCGTTTCTCTGCGCGTAGATCTGCTTTCTCTGCTCGTTGAGTATATCGTCGTACTCAAGCACGCTCTTGCGGCGCTTGAAGTTCTCGGACTCAATGCGCTTTTGCGCCTTTTCCATAACGTCGGAAAGAATTCTCGTGTTCTGCGAAAGGTCGCCGTCCGTTCCCTGAAGGAGCTTCGAGGAAAATGCGGAAAAACGCTTCATTCTATCATCGCCGAACAGACGCATAATATCGTCCTCAAGCGAGATAAAGAACGTGGATTCACCGGGGTCGCCCTGACGACCGGAACGTCCTCTGAGCTGATTGTCTATTCTGCGCGATTCGTGGCGCTCAGAGCCGATGATGTAAAGTCCGCCTGCGGCAACTACCGCCTCGCGGTCGGGCGCGATAGCCTCCTTGTATTTTTCAAAATACATCTTGAAGGTGTTTCTTGCGTTGCGCACGTCAATATCATCCGTGGGAGCAGTACCCGTAGACTGCGCTATAAGGTCGGAACGAATGCCGAGACGGCGCATCTCGTTCTTTGCCATATGCTCCGCGTTTCCGCCGAGCATTATATCCGTACCTCTGCCCGCCATATTGGTTGCAACGGTAACGGCAGAGGGTCTGCCCGCATCCGCGATTATCTCCGCCTCGCGTTCGTGATTCTTCGCGTTGAGCATATTATGCTTGATGCCCGCGCGGCGAAGAATGCTTGACATAAGCTCGGACTTTTCGACCGACGCAGTACCGACAAGCACGGGCTGTCCCTTTTCAAGGCAAGCTCTTACCTGATTGAGTATTGCGGCATACTTTGAATTTGCATCAACGAAAATACGGTCGGGGTTGTCCTTTCTGATCATGGGCTTGTTCGTGGGAACTTCCACAACGTCAAGTCCGTATATCTGTCTGAACTCCTCCTCCTCGGTCATGGCAGTACCCGTCATACCCGAAAGCTTTGAGTACATTCTGAAATAGTTCTGAATGGTAACGGTCGCGTTTACGCGGCTCTCGCCCTTGACGTTGACCTTTTCCTTCGCCTCTATCGCCTGATGGAGTCCGTCCTGATAACGACGACCCGGCATAAGTCTGCCCGTGAAGGGGTCGACGATAATGACCTCACCGTCTACGATAACGTAGTCAACGTCTCTCTTTTTAACGCCGTGGGCGTGTATTGCCTGATTTACGTTGTGGGCGATAACGGCGTGTTCGGGATCGTTGATGTTATCAATACCGAAATGCGCCTCCGCCTTCTTTGCGCCGCGGGGCGTGAGAACTGCGCTGGAGCGCTTTTCGTCAACTATATAGTCAACGCTCTCCTCGTCTATCTCCTCCTTGCTGTCGTGCTCCTTTATAACTCTCTTGGTCATAGAGCGAACGACCGCGTCGCATTTTTCGTAGATATCGCTGGTCTTGTCGCCAACGCCTGAAATGATAAGCGGCGTTCTTGCCTCGTCGATGAGAATGGAGTCCACCTCGTCGATGATACAGAAATTATGCCCTCTTTGAAGGAGCGAGCTTTGCGTTCTCGCTATATTATCGCGCAGATAGTCAAAGCCGAACTCGGTGTTCGTGCCGTAGGTGATGTCGGCGCGATACTGCGCCCTCTTGACGTCGGGAGTCATCGTTTTAAGCACAACGCCCGTGGTGAGTCCGAGGTATTCGTATATTCTGCCCATCTCCTGCGCGTCACGCGCGGCAAGGTAATCGTTTACGGTAACGATATGCACGCCCTTGCCCGAAAGCGCGTTAAGATACGCAGGCATCGTTGCAACGAGAGTTTTACCCTCACCCGTTTTCATCTCGGCGATTCTGCCCTGATGCAGAAGGATTCCGCCGAGTATCTGAACGTAGAAGGGGCGCTTGCCGAGTATTCTGTCAGCAACCTCGCGCACAGCGGCAAATGCGTCGGGGAGAATACCGTCAAGCGTTTCGCCTGCGTCAAGCCTTGCGCGCAGAACGTCGCTCGTGCCGCGAAGCTCGGTATCCGACATTGCGCGGTATTTATCCGCAAGTGCCTCGACCGCTTGCGCAAGCTTGGTTATCTTTTTTATTTGTTTTTTACTGTAATCGCCAAAAAGCAATCTGTCAAGATTCATAATGTGCATCCTTTACGTTTCGTCATATTTTTTCATCTTATTATACTACATTTTTGAGAAAATTACCATAGGTATTTGTAAATTTTCTCTTGCTTTTTATTTTTAGTGTTGTATAATTATATAAAAAACCGCGAAAGGAGCGCAAATATGGCAAAAATACTGCTTGGCATGAGCGGCGGAGTCGACAGCACGGTAGCCGCACGTCTTTTGCTTCGCGACGGACACGAAGTGACGGGAATAACCTTCATAATGCACGAGTCGCAGCACACGCTTGCCGACGAAGCGCGACGCGCGGCGGACGAGCTTCGTATAAAGCACGAAGTGGTCGATATGCGCTCTGCGTTCCGAGAAAACGTCATTCTTCCCTTTGCCGAGGCGTACGCGAGCGGACAAACGCCAAACCCCTGCGTGCTTTGCAATAAGCACATAAAATTCCCCAAGATGCTTGAGTTTGCCGACGCGCACGGCTTTGACCTTATCGCGACGGGACATTACGCCTCGTTAAGAAAAAAGGCGAACGGCGAATACAGGATTTCCGCCGCAACGGACGCCGCGAAGGATCAGACGTATTTCCTTTATACGCTGACCGAGGATATCCTCTCAAGGCTCGTGCTTCCCCTTGCGGGGCTTACGAAGGCTCAGGTGCGGGAGATAGCAAAGACGGAGGGCTTTACTTGCGCCGCCGAAAAGGAAAGTCAGGACGTTTGCTTTATTGAAAAAGGCGGCTTGTCCGCGTTTCTGCGCCAAACGCTTGAACGCGACGTTCCGTGCGGTGATTTCGTTGACTGCGACGGAAACGTCCTCGGTCGGCACACGGGAATCATCGATTACACCGTCGGACAGCGCAAGGGGCTTGGGATCGCGTTTACCGAGCCTCTGTACGTCAAGAGCATAGACGCGGACGCGAACCGCGTGGTGCTTTGCACGGGCGAGCGCCTTTTTGAAAAGGAGATTTTCGTTAATCGATGCGTTTTTCCGTCCAAGACACCGCCTACGGAGAGCTTTCGCGCGGACGTGCGCATAAGATACACGAAAACGAGCGCCCCTGCTCTGCTCTCTCCCTGCGGCGACGGCTTCAGGATAGTTTTTGACACGCCGCAACGCGCGCCCGCGCGCGGGCAATCCGCCGTTTTCTTTGACGGCGACGAGCTTATCGGCGGCGGCATTATAAAATAAACGCGAATAAAGCAAAAGCGAACAAAAAAAAGCGAACAAAAAAACGATCGCCCCCGACCTTTTAGGTCGGGGGCGAAATTGATCGTTAATTAAATTTAAGCTTCGGGGGTTGCGGGTTTATCGTCGATATGAGTAAGGTAGCCGGGGTTTTCCGTTCCGCCGTCAACGTGAGCGTAAGTTGCATCGGTGTGCGCAGAACTATAGGCTGTGTTAGCGCCGCCGACCAAGCTGGTGCAGTTTTCGAACATTTTTCCATGAGTTGATAGCTTCGTCGTATTCCAATAAACGCCAACGTAAATCTTTTGGAGATTCGAACAACCGGCAAACATTTGCTCGGAATTCTTCAGCTTTTGGGTATTCCAATTGCCAAGATCAAGCGCGGTCACCGCCGAACAGTCGCTGAACATATATGACATATTGGTTACATTGGCAGTATTCCAGTCTGAGAAGTCAAACTTGGTCACCGCAGAACAGCCGTTGAACATATGTGACATATTGGTTACATTTCCGGTATTCCACGCTGAGAGGTCAAACTCAGTCACCGCAGAGCAGCCGCTGAACATATATGACATATTGGTTACATTGGCAGTATTCCAGTCTGATACGTCAATTTCCTGCCAAGACGAGCAGTCGTTGAACATATACGGCATATACTCGACATTTTCGGTATTCCACGCTGAGAGGTCAAACGCAGTCACCGCAGAACAGCCGCTGAACATATATGACATATCGGTTACATTGGTAGTGTTCCACCCTTCCCCGACATTAATGGTCACAAGCACCTTACAGTCTTTGAACAGTTGCTGCAAATCCGTAATATTGGCGGTATTAAAGGGAGAAAGGTCGATTTCTGTCAGTGACGAACAGCCATTAAACAAAGCATACATTTCCCCAAGGCTTTCGGGTTTCCAGCCGGTTAAATTTACCGTCTTTAAGCCGGAACAGCGTTGAAACATACAACCCATAGACCTAACCTCGCCTACATTCCATCGGCTTAGATCAAGGCTTTCTATCTTTTCACATCCATTGAACATCCACTTCATATCAGTTACGCTGCTCACATCCCAATCGGAAACGTTCAATTCGGTAAGAGCAGAGCAATTATAAAACAAAGACTGCATATTAGTTACGCTGCTCACGTCCCACCCAGAAACGTCAATAGACTTCAAGTTGGAGCAAGTGTGGAACATTCCCTGGAGAACCTTGGCACTGCTAAGATTCCATTTTTTAACGTCTAATGTTTCAAGCGCCTTACATTCAAAAAACATCAAATGCGTTTGGGTGACATTTTTCAAATTCCAATTAGAAACGTCAATTTCCTTCAAGCTGCTACACATGTAGAACATTTTGGTCATATTTTCCGTACGGCTTACGTCCATATTTGCGGTATCGACATTCGTTAAAGCAGACATCTCCTTGAACAGATACGTGCTATCCTTGGGAGTATAAATAGCACTATCAGCAAGGACGTAGAGGTCGTATTTAGTTGCATTGGTGGCATTGGGAACGTAGTAGGTGTAAACGGGAACGTCCTGCTCTTCACTGGTCAAAACAACGGAATAATCGGAATTGTTGACGATGTTGGAGTAATTCTCGTTAAGACCAAACGTAACCTTAGCGACCTTGTCGGTAATCTTGTTAGCCGCGTTAGAGGCGTCACCGTTCAAATAATGAAGCGCGTTATAGAGGGTAACGCCCTGATCAATAGTCATATCAAACGGGATATCCTCGCCAAAGCCCTCGTCAAGAGCAGTTTCGGGATTTTCAAAGCCTGCGGACTGAATGCCCTGCGCGTGCACCAGAACGTTATACGTTTTGTCAAATGCATCTACGTCAGCGTTGGTTGCGTATGGATCAAGCGCGATCTGAGAAAGGCTTATCTCGGTAACGGACTCCGGTGCCAATGCCTTTTGATAGGTAGCTAAGGCGATGAAATAATTATGTCCGTCCTTATCGGAGGCAAGGAATGGTATCCACTCCCATTTCCAGTCCTTATCATTAAGATTAATGTGGATCTTATCATCAAAAAGAGTCTTGGTGGTATAGTTACCCGCCTCAAACGCGAAATAGATGCGGACGTACGCGCTATAGTCGCCCGTATTCCTCACAAATACCATTTTATCAACTTCGTTGTTGATCTTATCGGGGTCCCAGATGGGAGAAGTGTAATTAGGCTTGATCACGTTCCCTTCATCGTCGTTCTGTTCCCAATTGACGTGCGCAGTGTCGCTCTCGCTAAAGTCGTAGCTAAAGCCTTTTTCGACTACTGCAGGAAGCAGGGGCTTGTTGGGGGTGAACTCCTGAACCTTTGCATCCGCGTCCTTGGTCTCGGTATTGATACGCTCGTACTCAAGCAGCTCGATACCCACCTTACCTACGGTCATTACGTTGTCGGCGGTCGCCTCGTCCTTGAGGTACGCAAGCGTTGCGCCGATGGATATCGCGATAACGAGTATCGCCGTAGCCAAGGGCAGAAGTATCTTTTTCAGTTTTTTCATAGCTTTCTTTCCTTTCGCTTTATTTTGTATCAAGCGATGAATATTTCATTCCTCCCCCCGACCTTTTCGGTCGGGGGCAAAATTGATTATTCTCTTATTGCTTTAATTTAAGAATTACCGCTGTCCTGCGCGGGCTTTTTGGTGAGGTAGCCGGGGTTTTCCGGTCCGCCGTCAACATGGGCGTAGGTTTTGTCAGTGGGATTAGATGCACTATATGTCGTGCCTGCGCCGCCTGCCAAGTTGATGCACCCATTAAACATGGCACCAGAGTTTGTCAGATTATCCGTATTCCAATCCTTGGCAACGTAAATGTTTTTCAAATTAGTGCAACCGTTAAACATATTGTTCGTGTTGCTTACTTTAGCCATATCCCAGTTTTCACCGAATCGAACGGTTTCAAGGTTTGTGCAACCGTTAAACATAAAGGATGTAACAGTAACACTGCTTGAATCAAAATTGGAAATGTCTATCTCTGTCATAGTACTTGACTTTGCGCCTACACCAAGGAACGTCTGCTCCATATTAAGCACATTGCTCGTATTCCAATTGTCAAGACCTATGATATTTTCCAACGCTCCGCAACCGTAAAACGTGCACTTCATAGTCGTTACGTTTCCGGTATCTAAATCAGAAACGTCTGCTATTTGTAGAGAATCACATTTATAGAATAAATACGCCATATCTGTGAGCCTTTCCGTTTCCCAACCATCAAAGCTTATTTCCTTTAAGCTGGTACAATCAGATAAAAAACCATACATACTCGTAACATTACGTACATCCCACTTACTTAAATCCAGCTCCGATAACTTGGCACAATCACTGAACACATATGACATATTCTGTGTTCTGCTTGTGTTCAAATTGTCCATATTAATCGTTTCTACAAATTTCATATTGTAGAACAGATCCGTACTGTCCACCGGAGTGTAAATAGGTCCGTCTGCAAGGACGTAGAGATTATAATTTTCACCTTGGGGAACGTAGTGGACGTTAACGTAGTAGTCCTGCTCGTCGTTCATCGGCGTGCCTCGGTAGTTATCGGCAATTTGGTGGTAGGCATTGTTAAGACCGAAGGTAATGCTTGTAACCTTGTTGGTGATATTCTCGCCCTCCAAGTCACCGTCCAGATAGCGCAGTGCATCTTTCATAGTAGCGCCTTCGATGTAAATATCATCAAACGGAATGCCTCTGCCAAAGCCTTCGTTAAGAGCCTGTTTGGGTGCCCCAAAGCCCGCAGACTGGATAGCCTGCGCGCATACCTTGACGCTATAGCCATCCCCAAAAGCGTCTACTGCCTCGTTATCGGCAGACGAGTCGAGAGCTATCTGCGAAAGGGTGATTTCGGTAACTTCACCGGGAGCTAATTCTTTGGGGTAAATAGCACTTGCAACAAAGTAATTGGAATCCTCACTCTTTCCGACAAAGGGAATCCATTCAAAGTTCCAGTCAGTTTCGTTGATATTCAAGTGAATATTTTCTTCGAAATCCTCAAAATCCACGTAATTTCCCGCCTCAAACGCAAAGAAGATTCGAACGTACGCGCTGTGGTCTCCGGTGTTCTTTGCGAACACCATCTTATCGACCTCGTTGTTGATCTTGGCGGGGTCCCAGATGGGCGAGGTGTAGCCTGCCTCTTTTCCTATCTGCTCCCAATCAACGTACGTATCGCCGGGGGTGTAATCAAACCCCTTTTCGATAACTGCGGGGAGCAGGGGCTTTTCGTTATTAGAGAACTCCTGCACCACCGCAGAATTGGTGGCATTCGGAGTCTCGATGTCGGTGCGCTCAAATTCGAGCAAAGAAATTTTAACGTTACCGACGGTCATTACGTTGTCGGCGGTTGCCTCGTCCTTGAGGTACGCAATAGTGCCGAGAACGGAGGCTACGGCGAGTAACGCAAGCACTAAAATCCATACTAAAGCTTTTTTCATATTGTTGATCCTTTC
>JAZPZM010000153.1:0-3048 GCA_045544735.1 Eubacteriales bacterium | reverse complement strand
ACGGGGCGGTGCAAGCATTGCTCCGAGGGAGATCATACAAATTGCGGCGAGCGGATCGATCCCGAGATCGCCGCGGATGCGGTGCGAAAGATCGCGGCGGAGTATGATATCAAAACGGTTATGACCTTTGGCGGCGAGCCGCTTTTGTACACGGATGCGGTCTATGCGATCATGACGGTCGCCAAAGAACTGAATATCCCCAAACGCCAAGTCATCACCAACGGCTATTTTTCAAAGAACGCCGATAGAATCCGCGATGTCGCGGAGCGACTTGCCGCGTGTGGGGTAAACGATCTGCTCCTGTCGGTGGATGCTTTCCATCAGGAAACGATTCCGCTTGATGTGGTGAAGCGGTTTGCCTCGGAAGCAAAGGCGTGCGGCATCCCGATTCGCCTACAGCCTGCGTGGCTGGTGAGTGCGATGGATGACAATCCGTACAACAGTAAAACGCGCGAGATACTTAACAGCTTTGCGGAGATGGAAATTTCCGAAAACGAGGGAAATGTCATTTTCCCCGAAGGGAACGCGCTGAAATATCTCGCGGAGTATTTCACGGATGAGCTTCCCGAAAATCCGTATGTAGAGGATCCGCGCGACGTGCGGTGTGTGTCGTTCTCACCGAATGGCGACGTTCTCGGTGGGAATGTGTACGAGCGTGATATTATGGAAATTATAAAGGATTATTCACCTTAAAAATATGAAGAAACATATCGCAAATGTAATCACGGGCTCGCGCATTGTATTGAGTCTGCCGCTCCTGTTTATACCGCTGACATCGGCGTGGTTTTACGCGCTCTATCTGCTTTGCGGACTCAGCGATATGATAGACGGCACTGTGGCAAGAAAGACAAATAGCGCAAGTGAATTCGGAGCAAAGCTGGATACGGTTTCGGATTTCGTGTTTATGTCCGTGGCTTTGATCAAATTCGTGCCGCATCTTCATATCCCCATATGGCTGTGGATATGGATCGGCGTTATCGCCATGATCAAGCTTGGAAACGTGGTTTGGGGATTTATTCGCACGAAAAAATTCGTATCCCCTCATACAGTTCTGAATAAGATTACGGGACTATTACTGTTCCTTCTGCCTTTGACGATAAGCTTTGTTGACCTAACGTACACGTTGCCCATCGTATGCACCGTTGCAACAGTCGCGGCGATGCACGAGGTATATGATACATATTCGGAGAAAAAAACATGATACTTGAAACAAACCGTCTCATTATCAGAGAATATACGCCGAGCGATTTTGATGCATTATACGAAATCCTCTCGGACGTGGAAACAATGAAATATTATCCCAAGCCCTATGATGAAAATGGAGTTCACCGTTGGATCAACTGGTGCATGGACAGCTATCGGCAGTACGGCTTCGGGCTTTGGGCGTTGGAATTGAAGGAGACGGGTGCATTTATCGGCGATTGCGGGATATCAATGCAAAATATCGACGGTGAGATTCTACCCGAGATCGGCTACCACGTTCACAAAAATTACTGGAGGCAAGGCTATGCCAAGGAGGCATGTGCCGCCGTCAAGGATTGGTTTTTCGGAAACACAGAGCATGATAGCGTGTATTCGTATATGAATCAAGAAAACGTTGCCTCCTATGCCACTGCTGCGGCAAACGGTATGACGAGGATCAAGGCGTATGAGGATGGCGAGGAAGCGCTGTTTGTGTATAGGATCACGCGCGATGAGTGGCAAAAAGCGAGGAATGAAAATGATTGATCACTTGGAAACAAGTCGCCTCATTCTTCGCCCATGGCGCGAGGAGGATGCAGATGACTTATACACATACGCAAGCGACCCCGAGGTAGGCCCACCTGCAGGGTGGCCGCCTCATACGAGCGTGGAGAACAGCCGCGGGATCATTCGCACGGTGCTGTCCGCTCCCGATACCTTTGCCGTGTGTCTAAAAGAGAACGGTAAGCCCATTGGCAGTATCGGCTTTCATCGCAACGATCTCGCCGAGGATGATGACGAATATGAGCTTGGCTATTGGATCGGAAAGCCGTATTGGGGGCAGGGGCTGATTCCCGAGGTCTCGCGCGAGATGCTTCGCTACGCCTTTGAGGATCTCAAAATGAACCGCATCTGGTGTGGCTATTACGACGGCAACGAGATATCCCGTCGCGTGCAGGAAAAGCTCGGATTCGCCTATCAGCGCAAAACAGAGGGGATAGAAGTGTCACTGCTCGGCGAGATCCGCACGGGGCATTCGAATCTTATGACCAAGGAGCGCTGGCAGAAGGTTGAACTGTTCCGTCAGCAGAAAAATTTGCTCGATACTTTCCTCCAAAACGGTGCGATCTCTCATGCGCAGTACGATAAGAGTTTTGGAGACCTGCGTGACTTAATGGAGATGCAGGGAGTAGAATAAAATAAGAATTGAGTGGAGAGATATATGGACATAGTTTTTAGAACCGCAACCTTGCGTGATAAAACGGCGATAGAAAATCTCTTTATCGAAATGCTTCGGTCGATATATCAGAAAGAAATTGTCGTTGGTTACGAAAGCGATTATCTCAACAGATTTTTTATCGATTCCGAGGACCGCGTGATCATTGCCGAACTCAACAATACCGTAATTGGTTATATCTCTGTTGAACTCAAGCGTGAAAATGTGCCATTTGCTTATCTGGACGATTTCTGCGTGCAGAAGGAATATCGAAGCTGTGGGATTGGCACAAAACTATTGCAACTTTCCGAGATATATGCTAATGAAAACGGCATAACCGATATATTGCTTCATGTAGAAACCGCAAACTTATCTGCACAAAAACTTTACAAGAAAAATGGATACGAAATACTGAAAACAGATGGAAGCAGAATCTTAATGAAAAAGCATCTCTGTTTATAAAGGTGATGGTAAAATGAAGATTGAAAACAACGTTCTGAAGCACTATCTGAAAAACGTATATTTCATCACCGGAACTGCATACGCCGGCAAGTCTACCACGGTCAAGATGCTTGCCGAGCGGTACGACATAGTGTGCTGCGGTGAGAATTATCACATGGCGGTCTCCGAGATCGTGGCAACACCCGAAA
>JAZPZM010000152.1:0-16176 GCA_045544735.1 Eubacteriales bacterium | reverse complement strand
GAGATTCGCTCGTCGCGGCGCGGAACAACGCGCCACGGCTTCGGAATGACGCTGAAAATTGCGTCGTCCCCGCTCTCTTTGAAGAATTTCGGAATGACGCGAGGTGCGCTATTTCGTTTTTAATTAATAGGAATGCTTTTTGCCTTTCGGCAAAAAGCTTCCTTAACTTTGCACTTTGCACTTTGCACTTTGCACTTTGCACTGTGCACTTCGTTTGCCAAAAGGCAAATATTTTCCACATCTAAGGTGGAAATCATTGGAAACACGGGAGCGTTTTACACAACGCTCCGTTGTTTTTTTAGTAAAAAGTAATAAAAATATACAAATATGGTGATTTGTTTTTTCATTTTGTATTGACAAATCGATAAAAGCGTGATAAAATACACTTACCCATAAAACCTTTGAAAGGAAAAAAAGACATGAAAAAGACACTTTCTATCATCATTGCTATCGCAATGATCGCAGCAATGGCTCTTCCCATGGGCATCTTTGCTTCCGCTGACGCTCCCCAAGAGTTCGCTACTTGGGACGAGATCGCAGCTGCTGCAAACGCAAACTATGGCGAAGGCAACTACAAGCTTACCGCTGACAGTGCTGCAACCGTTTCCATCGACGGTTTCTTCGGAACCTTCGACGGCGGCAACCACACCATCACCTCCTCTGTAACTCTCTTCGTTGAGATCAGCGGCGGTGCAACCATCAAGAACTTCACCGTTAACCAGGCTAAGAACGCTGACGGTAGCGACGTAGTTTTCTACACCAACCCCGTTGCAAGCCTTGCAGCAGGTAGTAGCTCTGAAACTCCCATCTGGATCTCCGGCGTTACCAACAACGTAAACGTTTCCGAGCATCCCGAGGATCAGTCCCCCATCGCGGGCATTCTTGGCTACGCTGACTCTGAGAACTGGATCTACATCTACAACGTTGTTAACAACGGTAACATGTTCTCCAGAAACCAGACCGGTGGTATCGTAGGTAACTGCGGACACGCTTCCGGTAGAACCTACCTCACCATCTACAACGCTGTTAACAACGGCGACGTTTTCGCTAACAACTCTTATGCCGGCGGTATCGTTGGTAACGTTAACGCTCAGCTCACCGCTGACTTCAAGTACTGCATCAACAACGGCGACGTTGCTGCTGAGAACGATGCAGGCGGTATCATCGGTCAGGTTAACGGTAGCGCGGAGGGTACTATCAGCTACTGCGCAAGCTCCGGTGTTATCGACCAGAACCCCATCATCAACACTGAGACCGGCGAGAAGCTCACCGGTGGCGACAAGACCGGCGCTAAGTACGGCGCAGCAGGTATCTGCCCCAGATTCTCTAACGCTAACACCACCATCACCATGGATCACTGCGTAGTAATGGGCGTTCTTGACGCTGATGCTAATGCTGACGGTTCTGCTACCTCTTCTGCTGACCCCTTCAACGGTTGGGCAAAGGACGGTCAGGGTCTCATCACCCTTACCGATTGCGCTTACCTCCACGGCATGACCGTTGTTGGTGAGTACGCTGCTACCGTTCTTGCAGGTGCAGAGGCTACCGGCTTCACCGTACTTGATCAGGTTGCTTGCCAGGCTGCTTTCGACGCTATCGTAAATGATGCTCCCAAGCAGGCAGCTCCCGTAACCAGCGGCGTTGAGGGTGATGACACTCCCGCTGAGGGCGGCGACAACACCACCGCTCCCGCAGACGACGTTACCACCAAGCCCGCTGACGTTACCACTAAGCCCGCTGACACCGCCAAGCCCGCTACCACTACTGCTGCTGCAGAAGAGGGCGGATGCGGTTCCAGCATTTCTCTTGCTATCGTTGCTGTTGCAGCCGTTGGTGCTGTAGCAATCGCTCGCAAGAAGGAAGACTAATTAGTAATTAATTAGCATAAACATAAAAAAACAGGCGCTCTGCGCCTGTTTTTTTGTTGATTGTTATTGACAACAGCACTTTTTAGTGGTAAAATGATTTATCTGATATATTTCGGAATAATTTTTTTGAAAGGAAATTACCAACAATGAAGAAGACTCTGTCTGTAATCCTCTCCATCGCAATGATCATTTCTATGGTCGCAATGCTCGGAATCGGTGCTTCTGCTGCAGGCGCAGTAGAGTGCAACACTTGGGCAAAGGTTAAGGCTGCCGTTGAGGCTGACGCTGCTGCAAGCATCAAGCTCACCGCTAACGTAACCGCTAACGAGACCATCGCTTCCTTCGCAGGAACCTTCGACGGAAACGGCTACGCTGTTACCGTTGAGACCACTATGTTCGCTGAGGTTACCGGAACCGCTACCCTCAAGAACTTCCAGACCGTAGCTACTGCAGCTATCAATGCAGCTCCCATCGTAAACCTCATCAAGGGTGAGGCTACCGTAACCATCGAGGGCGTTGTAAACAACGTTGACGTTGCTGATTCCACCGCTCAGATCGGCGGTTTCGTAGCAAAGACCAGCGGTACTGTTTCTCTTACCATGACCTCTTGCGTTAACAACGGCAATCTCCAGACCGTAAATCAGGTTTCCGGTATCGTAGGTAATGCTGACGGTTCTCTTGCCGTTAACTTTATCGACGTTGTAAACAACGGTAACATCACCGGTAACCAGAACTACGCTGCAGGTATCCTCTGCGCCAACGGTGCTGTTGAGGGTATGATGACCCGCGTTGTCAACAACGGCGACGTCGTTGTTGAGTCCAAGAAGGACGGTCAGAAGGGCTCTAACGGCGCAGGTATCATCGGTACTGCTAAGGGCAAGGCTATCGTAACCCTTACCGACTGCGTAAACACCGGTGACGTAACTCTCATCACTGAGAACACCTCCGCTCACTACGGTGTGTCCGCTTTCGCTACCAGAACCGATAACGAGTCCAGCGTATTCACTCTTGCTAACTGCGTAAGCACCGGCGTTATGACCTCCGCTTCCGAAGGTACTACCACCGACGCTATCTCCCTTCCCGCAAAGAAGGGTAAGGCAGTTGCAACCAACTGCTCCTATGTAAACGGTGAGACCACCGTTGAGGGTGCAACCAAGGTTGACGCTGCTGCCGCTACTGCCGCTATCGCAGCTATCGAGGCTCAGATGAACCTTCCCACCTTCGAGAACGCAGCTCCCGAGACCGGTGACAACACTCTCGCAGCTCTCTTCGTAGTAGTTGCAGTTGCAGCAGTTGCTTGCACCACCGTCGTTCTCCGCAAGAGAGAGCAGAACTAATCTTATAAAAGATTAAGTAAACATATCAAAAACCGACACGGAGTTAATTCCGTGTCGGTTTTTTCTGTTTACGCTTCCTCGAAATCGGCTACGCCGTGTCCGCACCAAGGGCAGATGAAATCGGCGGGAAGCTCGTCGCCCTCGTAGGTGTATCCGCAGATGCGGCAAACGTAGCGCTTTTTCTCGGCGGGCTTTGCCGCGGGCTTGGGCTTTACGTTCTTGTGGTAGTATTCGTACGTCATCGACGGCTCGTTTCCAAGCACCTCTGCCTCGCTCACGCGGCAGATAAAAAGCGTGTGCGTGCCAAGGTCAAGGCTTGACTCAACGGTAAGTGAGATAAATGCGTTTGAGCACTCGTTTATAACGGCAAGACCGTTTTCGCTGCGAGTAAAGCTCTCGCCCGCAAGCTTGTCGGTGTCTTTGCCGCTTGCAAATCCGAATTTCTTAAAAACGTCAAAGCTTGCGCGGGTGTCAAGGCAATTAAGGTTCATTTTCTTCGTCTTTTTGACCGTCTCGCAGGAGTAGTTATTGTTGTTGATGCAAACTGCAAGCTGCAAGGGCGTGTCGGTCACCTGAACGGCGGTGTTCAGTATCATCGCGTTGTCGCGCGCGCCGTCGTTCGTGGTCAGGGCGTAAAGTCCGTAGCTTATTTTGTAAAGTGCGGTGTTGTCGATGTTACTCATTTTCGTTTCCTTTCTTATCGGGTTTTTCCGAGGTCTTTTTTCTTTTGAACAGCTTTTTGAACGGGGAGAGGATGAAGGATGCGATTTTTGCGAATATTTTATTGATAAACGAGTTAAGTCTGCTTGGCTTTTCTTCCTCTTCTTCGATGGGCAGGGGCTTATACAGATGGATTATTCCGTCGTCGACGAGCTTTTGTATCAGCGCGATGCCGATGGGGAGGAGCAGGATTCCGATTGCACCGTATACGAAATTGCCGAGTATCATTCCGAAAAGCATCAGCAGCGGGTGCATTCCGACGCTTGAGCCGATTATCTTCGGTTCGATAATGTTTCGGACTACGGCAAGAATTGCGAGAAGGATGACGAGACCGACGGCAAATCCGAGGTTGCCCGTGAGAAGACTTATGGTTGCCCACGGCAGAATTATAAGCGACGCGCCAACGACGGGCAGGATGTCAAACGCGGCGATGATGGCGGCGATGAGCGAGGCGTTGGTAACGCCGAGCACGGTAAGACCAAGCCATATCTCACCAAAGGTTATTAACATTATTGCCGCGTATGAGAGAATATATTTTTTAAGTACGAATTTAAGTCGCACGAATGTGGCGTGGAGAAGCTCCGAGTTCTTTTCGGAAAGCTGGTGATGCGCAAATTTCACCAAAAGGTCAAGGTCGAGCATCATAAACACGGTCGCGACCACGGTGAACACCAGATTTATAATGAGGGTAGGCGTTGCGAGCGCAAGGTTGCCCGCTCCCGATATCAGCGCGCCCGAAATCGAGCTTATCGTGCTTCCGAGGGCGGAGAGTATCGTGCTTGTTGAGAGCGTGTAGTTGATATCGAATTTTACGAGAAGGTCGTTTATGGCTGATATTGCCGAGGAAAGCGTGGGGGAGATGCTTTGGCTGTAAAACGACGGCAGATACGAGATTACCGAGGCAAGGGATTTGGCTATCTCAAACGCGATAAGACCGACGATAACGCCGACCGTGCAGTAGAATAGGATGACGAGCACGGGTTCAAGCAATCGGCTTTTGACCTTTAGCTTGTTTTTGAAAAAGCGCACGACGGGGCGCAGTATCGTAGTCACGATGAGCGCGATGATAAAGGGCATGAGCGCTCCGAGCGCGTATCTCACTATGAATACGGAGATTGCGAATATCAAAACGAAGTAGGCGAAATTTATTAAAAAACGCCGTCTCTTTTCGGTTTTTTCAGCAGGGGAGGGGAGATGTTCTTGCATTGCGTTGTCCTTTCATTTATAAGTCTTTGGCGGTCAGACACCGCCGTTTTTTCGGGAATTGGAGTGTGCGAAGCTCAAAGCGGAAACTGCCGTCGCGCTATCGTTTAGTGATTTTTCGCTTATTTTTTACTTTCCATATATCGCCGCGCCACGCAAAGCAACGCCTCGGCGGTGTTTTTTTGCGGATCGTCAAGGACGGTGTCGAGCAGGTGCGCAATTACTTCGCCAAGCTCTTTGCCGTGCGCGATCTTTGCACCCGTAAGCTCTCTGCCGCCGACGGCGAGTTGAGATATTGATAGGGGCGGCTTTTGCGCCATCACGCCGTCAAAGCGTGAAAGTGCGTTTTCGTCCGCGCAAAGCATAAGTATCTCACGCGCCGTGCCGTATTTTGCGGCAAAGCGGCGCAGGGCGCAGTCCGTTAGATTTGCGGGCGGCTCTGCCGCGGCTATCTCGGCGGCATCGGCTACCGTTTTGTTTGAAAGCTTGAGCTTTTTCAGCGTTTTTTGCGGCTCGTTCGTGCCGCGAAGGAGCGCACCGAGGCGCACTTCAAGCCTTGCCTCGTCGGGCAGGCGTGAGATGAGGGATATATTTTCGTTCGGAATGTCAACGCCGAGAATGAGCGCAAGTATGCCCGCGTCCTTCATCGCCGTCAGCGCGGGGGCGGGGTGCGGCGCGCACAAAAGTCCGCACAGCTCCGAGGCTATGCGTTCCGCCGATACGAGCGCGAGTCTGTCCTTAAGACGCACGGCGGCGCAAAAGGTTTCGTTTTCTATCGTGAAGCCAAGCTTTGCCGCAAAGCGAAACGCTCGCAGGATGCGCAGCGCGTCCTCGGTAAAGCGGCGCGTCGGCTCGCCGACCGCGCGAATGATGCCCGCGCGAAGGTCGTCCGTGCCGCCGAAAAGGTCAACGATGCCCGTTTCCTTCGACCACGCAAGCGCGTTTACGGTGAAATCGCGCCGCGCGAGGTCGTCGTCAAGACGGCGCGAAAAGCTGACCGCGTCGGGATGTCTGCCGTCGGAGTATCCGCCGTCAACGCGGAAGGTGGTTATCTCTATGGGGTTGCCGTCCGAAAGCACGGTCAGCGTGCCGTGCGCGATGCCCGTGGGGATGGTGCGCATATCGGAAAACACCGCCGCCATCTCGTCGGGAGTGGCGCTGGTGGTAAGGTCGTAGTCGTGCGGCTCGCGCCCAAGCAGGCAGTCGCGCACCGCGCCGCCCACGGCAAACGCCGCGTGTCCCGCGGCGGTAAGGCGGCTCATTACCCTTTCAAGATACGGGGGGCATACGAAAAGCTCTTGATTTTTCACGGTATTCACCCCCGAAGTCATTTATACTTATTAATTATATCATAGTTTAAGGCTAAATGTATATACTTTTTGTAACTAAATGCGTAAAAATTTTTGATATAAGCTAAAAAAATATTGAAAATCCCTTGCATTTGCTGAAAATATGTGTTATACTTGATACAGTATGATAGAGTAAGGTAAGGAGTGGGCGATGAACCCACTTTTAATTTTGCTATCGGAAAATCCGTTTATTTAAGGAAGAAAAATGAAAAAAGAACTAACGGGCGTTGCCTTAAAGGTCAAGCCGCTGGTCGAGAAAGCCGTCGCGGACGAGGGCTGTACCCTTTGGGATATAGACTATCTGCGCGAGGGCGCGGACTACGTTCTGCGCATAACTCTTGACGAGGGGCGCGAGGGGGCCGTTAATATCGAGGACTGCGAAAGAGTGCATCGCGCGCTCGATCCTCTGCTTGACGAGGCTGACCCCATCGAGAACGCATACTATCTTCAGGTATCCTCTCCGGGAGTGGAGCGCGATATCACCCTGCCGTGGCATATCGAGGCGCTTACGGGCGAAAGGGTCGAGGCAAGGCTTTTTGCGCCGCTTGACGGAAGCCGCGTTATCGTCGGCGTGCTCGGCGGTATTGCTGATGGCAACGTGCTTATCAACAAGGACGGCGCTGACGTCGCCGTACCCTACGAGGCTATCTCGAAAATGAAGCTGCTTTTCGATTTCTCGAATATATAAGCTTTCTAAAAATCACATAATCTGAAAGGAAAGAGAGTCCAATGAACTCAGAATTCTTCGCTGCCCTTGAGGAGCTTGAAAAAAAGACGGGTATCCCCCACGATTATATGCTTGAAAAGATCGAGGCGGCTCTCGTTGCCGCGTATAAAAAGGAATACGGAAACAACACCAACGTCCGCGTTCTTATAGACCCCAACAAGAAGGACGTTCGCGTTTACCAGCAGAAAACGGTAGTTGCAGAGGTTGAAAACCCTGAGATCGAGATATCCCTTGAGGAAGCGAGAACGCACAACAAGCGTATGACCGTCGGCAAGGTGCTTGAGACTGAGGTAAAGACCAAGAACTTCCGCCGCCTCTCCGCAGGCGCGGCAAAGTCCGTTATCATTCAGGCTATCCGCGAGGCTGAAAGAAAGATCGCGCGCGACGCATACGAAAAGAAGCGCGGGGAGATCATCACCGCGACAGTCGCGAAGGTCGATCCCCAGACGGGCGACGCGGTCATCTTCACGGGTAACGGCAACGTACTGCTCCGCGCAAGCGAGCAGATCCCCGGCGAGGTACTTCGCGTTGGCGATAAGATCAAGGTTTACATCCTTGAGGTCAACCGCGAGGATAAGGGTCCGCTCGTTACTATCTCAAGAGTGCATCCCGGTCTTGTAAGCCGTATGTTCGAGCTTGAAGTTCCCGAGTTCGCCGACGGAACGGTCACCATCAAGGGCGTTGCGCGTGAGGCAGGCTCAAGAACGAAGATAGCGGTAAAGTCCCGCGACGAGAACGTCGATCCCGTCGGCGCTTGTATCGGTAACAAGGGTATCAGAATCAACACCATTCTTGAGGAGCTTGCCGGCGAGAAGGTCGATATCGTTCGCTACAGCGAAAATATGGACGAGTACATCTCGGCGGCTCTTGCTCCCGCAGATATAAAGAAGGTCGTTATGCTTGACGATCGCACCGCGCAGATCACGGTTGCGGCAGATCAGCTCTCTCTCGCCATCGGACGCGAGGGACAGAACGCACGCCTTGCCGCTCGCCTTACGGGCTGTAAGATCGATATTAAGGCGGAATAATGGCAGGCGAGCAAAAGGCGCGCCGCATCCCCGTCAGACAATGCCTCGGATGTAACGAGCATTTGCCTAAATCGTCGCTCATCAGGGTGGTACGCTCACCCGAGGGGGAGATCTCCCTTGATACGACGGGCAAAAAGTCGGGCAGGGGCGCATATATATGCAAAAAGAGCTCTTGTTTTAAAAAGGCAAGAAAAAACGGCAGAATAGCAAGCACGCTCGGCGTTGCGGTCTCGGACGAGGTCTTTGACGCTATCGAGGCGGAGCTTTCGGCGCAGGAATGATGGAAGAGCGAGATATCACGCTGAGCGCCGAGGCGGCAAAAAGAGTGCTTGGTGTCGTCGGTCTTGCAAGAAGGGCAAGGCGGCTCGTGGCGGGAACGCAGATAGTTTGCGACTCCTTAAAGGAGCAAAAGGCACTTTTCGTTGCCGTGGCGGCTGACGCATCCGATAACACTAAAAAACGGCTTTTTGACCGTTGCGCGTTTTATAAAAAGCAAATAATCGTCCTTCCCGTCAGCTCCGAGGAGCTCGGCGCGGCGATCGGAAGGGGCGGCGCTTGCGCCGCAGTTGCTCTTACCGACGCATCCTTCGTAAACGCATTTGCGAAGGCGGCGGGCAAGGAGAACCAAAAATTGTAAATAGTATCCCAAGGAGGATAACAAGGAATATGGCAGTAATCTCACAGTTCAAGGTAAACCAGTTGGCAAAGGATCTTTCTCTCAAGGCAAAGGATCTGACCGATCTTTTTGCGGCGGGCGGGATCGACGTGAAAACACAAAAGGCTCTTACAAGCTTCGAGCTTGATTATATGTGGGAAAAGCTCACGGTTGCAAATCAGGTATCGAATATAGAGGACTATATCGACGGCGTTACCGGCATCCCCTCGACGCGAAAGAAGGCAAAGGCGGAGAAGCCCCAGCCCGTAGCGCAGGAGAAGGCACAGGAGAAGTCTGCCCCCGAGGCGCAGCCTCAGAAGGAAGAGCCCGCAAAGGAGGCAAAGAAGCCTCAAAAGCCTACTCAACAGCAGAATATAAACAGAAGCGCGGGCGAGAGATTCGAGCAGAGAATGAACGCCGCGAGCGCAAAGGCGGAGCAACAGCCCAAGAAGGCTGAAAAGGCGCAAAAGCCCCAGAAGCATACGCGCCTTGAGGTCAGAGAGGCTCGCCCCGAGGGAGAGCGCGAGGTCGTTACCGTAACGCCCAAGGCGGCTACCCGCGTAGTAGATACGAGGGGCTCCGGTGCGGTCGATCTTTCCAAGTACGATGAAAAGCTTGATAATTTCGTAAGCGAGGACAGAGACAATCGCGGTGCGGCTCGCAGTAAGGTAGCCAAAAAGCCCGCCGCTCCCGCCGCAGAGAAGGAATCCGCGCGTCCGCAGGGACAAAACGGCAGAGCTCAACAGCAGGGCAAGGGCGCACCCTTCGCAAAGAACGATCAGAAGAAGGGTGGCAAGGATAACCGTAATGACCGCAACGGCGCACAGCAGAACGGCAAAAAGGGCGGCAAGGGCGGCAAGGGCGGCAAGGGAAGCTTCGTTCCCCAAGCTCCCGCAGCTCCTATAAAGAAGCAGCCCGTCCGCGCCGAGATCCCCGATGAGATCACGGTAGGCGAGTTCGCATCCCGCATCAAGGTCACGGCGGCAGAGGTCGTCAAGCGCCTTATGCTTATGGGAATGATGGTAACCGTCAACCAGACGATAGATTTTGATACGGCGTATCTTATCGCCGACGAGCTTGGTGCAGAGGTCACCAAGGAGGTAGTAGTCAGCATCGAGGAGCGACTCTTCGATGAGAGCGAGGACAGCGAAGAAAACCTCGTCGAGCGCGCTCCCGTCGTTTGCGTAATGGGACACGTTGACCACGGTAAGACCTCGCTTCTTGACGCTATCAGAAACACTCACGTTACCGCAGGTGAGGCGGGCGGTATTACCCAGCACATCGGTGCTTACCGCGTGCGCATCAACGATAAGGATATCACCTTCCTTGACACCCCCGGGCACGAGGCGTTTACCGCAATGCGTGCAAGAGGTGCGCAGGCGACGGATATCGCAATTCTCGTCGTTGCCGCAGACGACGGAATCATGCCCCAAACCGTCGAGGCTATAAACCACGCGAAGGCGGCGGGCGTTGAGATAATAGTTGCCATCAACAAGATGGATAAGCCCAGCGCAAACCCCGATAATATCAAGCAAGAGCTTACAAAATACGACCTTGTTCCCGAGGAATGGGGCGGCGACGTTATGTGCGTTCCCGTGTCCGCCCTCAAGCACGAGGGTATCGACGCCCTTCTTGAGAGCGTGCTTCTCATTGCCGAGGTCAAGGAATACAAGGCTAACCCCAACCGCCGCGCCAAGGGTATAGTTATCGAGGCGAAGCTCGATAAGGGACGCGGCCCCGTTGCAACGGTACTCGTTCAGAACGGTACTCTGCGTTCGGGTGATATCGTAATTGCCGGTACGTCCGTCGGACGTGTCCGCGCTATGACCGACCACACGGGACGCATCGTAAAGGTCGCTCCCCCCTCCATGCCCGTTGAGATCATCGGTCTTGCCGACGTTCCCACGGCGGGTGACGAGTTCAACGCGGTCGTAGACGAGAGAATGGCGCGTACCCTTGCGGATCAGCGCCGTGAGAAAGCCAAGGAGGACGTCTTTAAGGCTAATGCAAGAACCAACCTCAACGACCTCTTTGCACAGATCAAGGACGGCGTTAAGGAGCTTAACATTATCGTTAAGGCTGACGTTGGCGGCTCTGCCGAGGCAGTTAAGCAGTCGCTGGAGAAGATCTCCAACGAGGAGGTCCACGTCCGCGTTATTCACGCCGCCGCAGGCGGTATTACCGAGGGCGACGTTATGTTCGCCGCCGCATCCAACGCCATTATCGTAGGCTTCAACGTGCGCCCCGACAAGAGTGCGCTTGAGTCTGCCGAGCGTCAGGGCGTTGATTTGCGCACCTACCGCGTAATTTACGATTGTATCGACGAGATCACCGCGGCTATGAAGGGTATGCTTGCTCCCAAGTTCAAGGAAGCGCTGCTCGGTCACGCCGAGGTACGTCAGCTCATTCACGTTCCCCACGTCGGCTTTATTGCGGGCTCGTACGTTCAGGACGGTAAGATTACGCGCGCATCCCAGATCCGCGTAGTACGCGACGGTATAGTCGTTTACGAGGATAAGATCGCTTCTCTGCGCCGCTTCAAGGACGACGTGCGCGAGGTAGCGCAGGGCTACGAGTGCGGTATCGGACTTGAAAAGTTCAACGACCTCAAGACGGGCGATATTCTCGAGGCGTTCATTATGGAAGAGGTTAAGCAGGGATGAAAAGGGCAGTAAAAAAGATCGTTTATATTCTCGTTGCGCTCGTAATGCTCGCGTCCGCGCTCACCTTCGGCGCGAGTGCCGCGGATAATACCGAGTCGGCAAAGACGTTTGAGAGCTTTGACGGACTCAAGGTCCTCTTTTTCGGCGACTCGATAACGGCGGCGACCGTGGATAATACGGGCTGGCCCGGAAGAATTGCGAAGAAATATAATTTTAGAGCTTGCGAAAATCTTGCCGTGCCGGGCGCAATCGTGCTGCCTGCGGGAAATAACGTTATGGCGCAGGTGCGCGCTGTCCGCACGAAGCACAAGGATGCTGACATAATCATTCTTCACGGCGGCACGAACGATGCGTGGCAGGGCATTCCCATGGGCGTAATGACCGAGGGCTTTGACCCTAAGACGTTTGACAAGACCACGTTTGCGGGCGGACTTGAATATATGCTCTATTATACGAAGGGCTTGTTTCCCAACGCGGCGGTGGGCTATATCGTCAATTTCAGATTCAGGGAAGCTCCCTCAAATCTTGAAGCGATGGAGCCTTACGTTGACCTGACCATACAGATACTTGAAAAATGGGACGTTCCCTACGCTGACCTTTACCACAACGAAACTCTTGAAAAAAGGCTCAAAGTGGGCACGCATTTCAGAGATGATATAAACGTCCACCCCAATGCAAAGGGATATGATATAATCACTCCCTTTATAACGAAGTGGATGGAAAACACGTTTATCAAGAAGGCGGAGGTCACCACCGTCCCCGAAACCACGCTTCCCGAAACCACCGTGGCTGACACCACCGTGGCAGAGACTACTGCGCCACCCGCCGAGGGCGGTTGCGGCGCGATTACGGCTATCGCCGTTATCCCCTCTGCCCTCGCGCTTTGCGCGGTGTTCGGAAAAAAGCGCGATAATGATTAAAGTGAAAAAGCGGTCGAGGTGTCGACCGCTTTTTGCACTTTGGGGATTGAAATTTGTACAGACTTGTGCTAAAATGAGAGCACGCTTTTGAAAAAAGATATTTTGGAGGTAAGAATGAAAAAATTAATTTGCATACTTATGGCATTGTTTATGCTTGCGTGCGCCGTTTCCTGCACGAAAACGGATGAAAACGGCGGCGCGACCACCGTGGGCGGCACTACTGCCGACGTTACCACGACTCCCGACGTAACCACAGTCGAGCAGACCACGGCTGAGGAAACTACCGCAGAGCAGACCACGGCTGAGGAAACTACCGCAGACCCTGTGAAAAAAGCAATCGAGGAAGCTATTGCGCATATAGGAAAAAAGGAATATTATGCGGCGTACGATCTGTTGAATGCGCACCTTGACAACGAGGACGCGCAGGAGCTGCTCCGCAATTTCCGCTTCCTGCCATTGCTCAAGATCGAAACGGAGGGCGGAGATGAAAGGATCGAGTATACCTACAACGAGGACGATATGCTCGTTCGCTACTATATTAAGCAGGTTGAATTTGACGGCGAGTATCGCTTTATCTACAACGATAAAAAGCAGCTCGTCAAGAGGGAGGGCAACAGCGCCGACGGTTATTATGCAAGCGCCGAGTATTTTTACGATGCCGAGGACAGACTTATCAAGGAGGTGTCGGCGGAGTATGACGGCAACTACGTTCACGAATACTTCTACAACGCGGATGGCGAGGTAGAAAAAAGCGTTTGGACCTACCCCGACGGCACCTCGACCGCCGACGAGTACGTTTACGACGATAAGGGCAACGTTATCAAGGATACCTGGTCAAACTCCGATGGGGCTTGTTATATATACGAAACCGTCTACAATGAGAACGGAGATCCGATAAAATATATTGATACGTACGAGGGAGGAAGGACCGTTACCGAGTGCTTCTACGACGAGGGCGGAAAGCCATACAAGGAGGTAACCACGCTACCCGACGGCACTACGTATACGTCCGCCGAGCGCTTCTACGATGAAAATGCGGATCTGATAAAGGAGCTGCATTACGGCTCGGACGGTGAAGAGTACACCTACCAATTCTTCCGCGATGCGGACGGCAACGTGATAAAGCATACGTATACGGACTTCACAGGTTACACCTATACGTCGGAGTACACCTTCGACAAGTACGGAAACGTAGTCACGGAAAAGACGACGGACCCCGAGGGCTTTGTGGTATCCAGGTCCTTCACCTATAAGCTTGCGTACATCACCTACGAAATCAGCGAAGAGGTTGAAATGTATTTTTAATTTTGATCCTTAAGGGGCTGATTTAGCGCAGAACAAAAATACAAAAATAAGTAAAGAAAAAAAGACCGTTTTTTTCGTTCAAAAGGATGAAGAAAGCGGTCTTTTAAGGTAGAAATCCTCACGGATTTCGATTTTTATACGTATTTTTGTTCTGCGCTAAATGAGACAGCCCATTTTTTGTAAAAACCATTGCAATTTGTGCGCTATTGTGCTAAAATTAAAGAAATTTTGATTTTGCGTATTATTTGGAGGGAAAATGAGAAAGATCATCTGTTTGTTTCTTGCGCTTATGACGCTTGTGCCTTGCATCGTAGCTTGCACGCCTGCGGGCGTTGGCGCTGACGGCACTACCGTCGGCGAGGATATAACCACCCCCGACGTAACCACCGTACCCGACGATACCACTCTCGGTGACGATACCACCGCCGACACCAGCGCAAGTGATACAACTGTGGTAGATACTACCGTTCCCGAAACTACCGTTCCCGAAACGACCATTCCCGAAACGACAGTTCCGGAGACTACCGTTCCCGAAACAACAGTTCCGGAGACCACCGTTCCGGAGACTACCGCCGAGGACCCTATGAAAAAGATAGTGGACGAGGCGCTGGGTTATATTGAGAATAAGAAATATCAGAAGGCGTACGATCTTCTGAAAAAGCACGAGAGCAACGCGCAGGCAAAGGCACTTCTTGAGAATTTCTACTTCCTTCCCGTAAAGAGCTCGTATTATCAGGAGGAGATTGAAACTTTTAAATATGACAAGAACGATAGGCTCATAAATCTTTATCAGTACAATCAAGAGTACGTTTTTGAGTATGACAGCAAGGGACGTCTTATTAAGATCACCTATGATGACAAGCGCGATGGCTATACAAGTGTAGAAAAGTTCACCTATCATTCAAGCGGATACCTCAGCAAGAAGGTCGTTACGGACTATAGTGGTACGACGACGTACGTCTATAATAAGAACGGCGACGTGACGAAGTATACGGAGGCGTCTTCCGAGAATGAGGTGTGGGAGTACGATATCACCTATAAGGCAAAGGGACAGCCGAAAAACGCAACTATGATATACAACGGTGAAAACTGTTCTACGGCAGAGTTTACCTACAACAAGGACGGCACATTGAAAAAGATGGAGCTTATTTACGCTGACGGTACGAAGGAGGGTTTGGAGTACACCTATAAGAGCGGGCGCGTGGTAAAGGAAATGACCACGACCCCCGATGGTATTACCTACAAGAGCTACGAGTACGCGTACGATTCCAAAGGAAGACTTACGAAAAATTACGAGTGGGGTGGACCTGATAATTTTTGGGGCGGATACCAATACAAGTATGATTCTAACGGAAACGTAACGAATATTACGCGTCTCGACACTAACGAGAAGATATATAGTAGGAAGGAATATAAGTACGACAAGTACGGCAACTTGATCTCCGCATACGAAATTGACGATCTTGACCACGAGTATCGCTACGAGTATGAGTACAGACTTGCGTACATCACTTACGATATCGACGAGAACGTTAAGAGGTATATGGATGTTGTACATTCGCCCTACGTAGAGAAGCCGATTATTTTTTTAGTCTGGGGTGAGCTCGTGTTATGTTGAGCCTTTCGGCAAATATGATATACGCTTCGCGTATGATGTAATGATGTATTTGCCTTACGGCAAATATTAAGGAAAAAAGCGGAAGAAACTCGCGTTTCTTCCGCTTTTGTTTTATAAATGCTTTTTGCGATGCAAAAAGCTACCTTAACGTTTTGCGCAAGCAAAATATTTCACATTTGCCCGTGGGCAAATATTTCACACGCCGTAGGCGTATTTCACCCGACGAAGTCGTATTTCACTGAAAACGCGAAGCGTTTTTCTCTGCGTCATCCCGCAGGCGCGGCGCAATGTTCTGCGACGCGGCAAGTGGATCTCGCAAAAATTCCGCAGAAATTTTGCGCCCTATGTTAGCACCCGACTTTTCCTTTTAGGACTCCCGCTGTGTGCTACGGCTATACTGAATGTTCGTACTAACAATTTGCCTCGCCCTTTGGGAGAGGTAGCGAAGCGGCGCGAGGGTAGTGAATGACACCACGGGGTGGTGTCAGAGCCCGAGCGTGACCGAGCCGAAGCGAGAATTGGCACGCGGAGCGTGACGGAGAGGGCTTTCGCGCCCCCTCTCAGTCGCTAACGCGCCAGCTCTCCCTGGGGGAGAGCCTTATGTCTGCAATCGCCTTTTGATACTGTATAGCCGTGTGCTATGGCTACATAAAAAAGCGGTGGTTTACATTAGCCTCGCCCTTTGGGAGAGGTAGCGAAGCGGCGCGAGGGTAGTGAATGACACCACGGGGTGGTGTCAGAGCCCGAGCGTGACCGAGCCGAAGCGAGAATTGGCACGCGGAG
>JAZPZM010000151.1:0-9604 GCA_045544735.1 Eubacteriales bacterium | reverse complement strand
CCGGTTGGGATAAGGACTTCAGCAACGTAACCGGCGCACTCACCGTTAACGCTGTTTACGAGATCAACAAGTACACCGTAACCTTCAAGGGTCAGGACGGCGCTACCCTCAAGACCGAGACCGTTGAGCACGGCAAGGCTGCTACCGCTCCTTCTGCTCCCGCTGTTACGGGTTACACCTTCTCCGAGTGGGATAAGGACTTCACCAACGTAACCGGTAACCTTGAGGTTAACGCTGTTTACACCATCAACTCTTACAACGTTACCGTTACCGTTAAGGCTGAGGGCGACTATGCTAAGACTACCGCTAACTACAATACCGAATACACCCTTCCCACCGAGGATGAGGTTAGAGCTAAGGGACTTCTTACCGCTAACGATATCTTCTCCGGTTGGATGATCAACGGCGAGTCCTTCGATGCAGGCGCAAAGGTAACCATCACCGCTGACACCGTTATCACCGCTATCCTCGGCAACGTAACCTACTACACCGTTACTATCGTTGACGGCGCTACCACCACCAACTCTTACGCTGAAGGCACTACCTTCACCGTTCCCGCCGCTGCAGGCAAGACCGGTTACACCTTCGTTAACTGGACTGATGCCAAGGGCGATGTTTACACTGCTGATCAGACCGTTACCGTAACTGCTGATATCACTCTTACGGCTAACTACAAGATCAACACCTACACCGTTAAGTTCGTTGGTTACAACGGCGCTGATCTCGGCTCCGTTACCGTTGAGCACGGCAAGGCTGCTACCGCTCCTACCGCTCCTACTGTTACGGGTTACACCTTCTCCAACTGGGATAAGGACTTCACCAACGTAACCGGTGACCTTGAGGTTAAGGCTGTTTACACCATCAACTCCTACGACATCGTCATCACCGACTACAACGGTACTGTAAAGACCGTTAAGGCTAACTATGGCGAAAACGTTCTCGAGGTAGTTAATGCTAACTACGTAAAGGACGCTTCCCTCGTATTCGTAGGCTTCTACAACTCCAACGGTACTCTTATCTCGGATACCGGTAAGGTAACTGCCAAGACGCTCGTATACGTTGCTTACACCGTAGAGGACATCTTCGCAGCAGAAGGCGAAACCAATACCCTTTGGAATGAGGCTGACGGCACTATCACCTTCTACGCAGGTGCAAAGGCTAACCTCTACACCTACGGTACTGTTGCAAAGAACGGCGGAACCGGTGACACCATCACCTTCACCGCTCCCCTCCTCGTTGCAGATGCAATTGCAGACAAGATCTCCTACGCAGGCGAGACCGCTACCTACACCATCATCGTAATGGGTGACGTGGACGGCGACGCTGACGTAGACCTTACCGACGCTGAGCTTGCTTCCGCTTGCATTGGAAACTCCAAGGCTCTCTCCGGCTACAACTACACCGCTGCAAACACCACCTATCCTGAGGCTCTTATCACCGCTCGTGATATCGCTGCTATCAAGGCGTTTGCAAGAGGTGACATCGATAGCTTCGTTGTCCCCAAAGGTAACTAATAGCAACTAACCCATTCGGGCTGCCGCTTTTGCGGCAGCCCATTTTTTTCTTCACACCACCAACTATTTTTCCTTTTTCTCTTGACAACGCATTGTATTTGTAGTATTATATTATTGTATATAAATATGTCTATTTATTAGTAATATACGATGCGCAAATGACCATACAAATCTATTATGGAGTACTATTATTATGAAGAAAAAAATCCTATCCTTCAGCGCAGCCCTTACCTTACTTATGCTTGTTTTTGCATTGGCGTTCACCGCATCAGCTGCAGAAATCGATGATATTTGGAGCGGAAGATTTGAGCCTATCAACAATACCGCCGGCGCAGATCTTACCGTTTCTGGTCCATCATCCGTTTATCTCGGCGACAGCTTTGACGTAACGTTCGCTTGGAACAATATAAACTTTGATAGCTATCGCACAGGTTCTATTGATATCTATTTTTATTTCGACGCAAGGTTCGTTGAGATACCCGAGGGAGCTCTCGCTCTCGTAGAGCTTGGCGATACCGAGTGGGAAAACTACGGCGACGCAAGCGTAAGCGCCGTTCCCGACAACGCTTCCGATTATATGAAGCTTATGAAGGTTGCTATCGTGATTCCCGATGATTATACTACTACAGCAAATAAGCTTACCGTTACCGTTAAGTTTAACGCAGTTGCACCCGGAACATCCGAATTTGATTGGTTCTATGCCGCTATCGCAGCTTATGCTGACAGCACCGGTGAGCATTACGTAGAGATTGCCAACGCTCTTACCGACATCAACGTTGACCTTACATACGACGTAACGGTTCTCGTGCGCGAGAGTGAGGCTCTGCTTTCCACCAACAAGAGCAGCTACGCTCACGACGAGCCTATTATCATCACCACCACGGGCGACATCGACGGCAAGTACGTTGGTATTGCAAACGAGAATGGCAAGATGCTCGGCTTTGTTCCCGCAAGCGACGCTCCTATCACGCTTGACGATCCTGCGTGGACATGGAACAAGGGCTTTAGTCCCGACAGCGTTGCGGACGGCAAATTCACGATCGGTTGGGTCGATTCCGAAGGCAATTGGATCGAAGCTGAGGCGGCTTCCAGAATCACCATTACCGTAAACGCAGTACCCGATACAAGCGACGGCGCGGATGCATTCCTCATCGCTTGCGTTGCGATATCCGCCATCACAGTTCTTGCTATTGCAGCTGTTGACAGCAAAAGAAGATACAACAACTAAATAAATGGCTTTAAGGGGTTGTTACACAAAAGTGAAACAACCCCTTAAATACAAATTTATGGAGAAGATATGAAAAACAGATCTCGTTTCTTTATAATAACTCTGATCGCGGCGCTCACTCTGCTTTTGCACGCGCTCGCTATTACCTCCCCCGCCGCCTCCGCCTCCGCGGAATATTCCTCTGCCGTGATAACCGAGGATAGGAGCGACGTTACTTACGCCATTCCCCCAAGCTTTGACGTTGAGCTTGATGCGAGCTACGGTGAGTTTGACACCAATCGCGACGGTACTAACGATTTTACCGGCATTGCCGTTGATATGCGCGTTACTAACATCAGCGAGGCGCTCTCACACGGTATCGCGGGTATTGATGCGAGATTGTGCTTTGACAACACCCGCCTTGAGCCGCTCTACAAGACCTCTAAGGAGCTTAACGGCTCAACGCTCGAGCCTTCCCCCGTTGTAACGAACTTCCCCACCTACACCGTCAGGATCCCCGCTGCGGGGCTTGTGCTTGACGTTTTCTCCATTGAGGGACTTTGCAAGGCGTACGCCCACACGGACGGAAGCTATCATAATCCCGATAACGAAAACCAAGTATTTACGGGCCTTGAATCCTATATCAGCTGTAATTACGTTATAAACCTCGATACGCACGTTGCTTACAAGGAAAACAAGGTAGGACTTTTAAGCTCGGACAACGTAAGCTTCAGATATTACTTCAAGGTGCTTGACGAAAGCGGCGCGGGCGGAAGCTATACGTTCACCGTGCCCGATTCGCCGGAGGCAACTGCCATAGGCGCATTAGCTTTGAAAGCTCCGCACTACACGGGCGGCACTCCCGCCTTCACCAACGTAGCAGGTAGGGGCGACAGCGTTACCATAAAGCTTTGGAACGATGACGTGACCACGCCCGAAAACACCACCGAGGATACGACGGCCGTCACCGAGGAAAACACTACGGAGGTCACAACCGCTCCCGCGACCAAGCCCGAAACGACACCTGCCGCTCCGCCAACCGAGACGACGGCTGATATAACCACCGATATAACCACCGATATAACAACCGATATAACAACCGAAGTTACTACTGATATAACTACCGACGTTACCACCGAGGTTACGGGTGACGTAACAAGCGACTCGCCAACCGACAACACCACCGTAACGCCCGTAGAAACAACTCCCGCCGAGGATACTACTCTTACTCCAAGCGATACCACAGCGAAGCCTGATGATGCGGGCGTGAGCGACGATACTACCGCGCCGTCTCCCGAGGCAACCACGAACCCCACATCTGACGGTGATTCGTGCGGCTCGTTTGCCTACTCCGCATTCATTTCCGCCCTTGCTATACTGCTTGTTTCGGCACTTTTTATCACGCGCACGGAGAAAACCGATGAATAAAAAGCTTCTAAAAACTATAACTATTTGCGTTGCCATGCTTTTGCTGGCAGCACACGTTCTCGTCGCTTGCTCCTCTACCCCTGACGCGAGCGAGAACACCACAGAAGGCGAAAAAGTATACACTATAGAGCCAAGTTTCGACATCGAGCTTAAAGCCGCCTACGGCGATTTTGACACGGATGGAGACGGCGCTAACGACTTTACGGGAATTGCGCTCGATATGTTCGTAAAAAATATCTCACGAGATTTGCGGTATGGAATTTGCGGCGTTGACGCGCAAGTGCATTTTGACAATACCCGACTTGAGCCGCTTTTCAAAACCTCCGAGGAGCTTAACGGCATTTCGGGAGTGCAAGACCCCAAGCCCGTATTTAACTTTCCGAGATACAGCAATCTCATTGATTCCGCAGGTGTGGAGATAACGCTCTTTTCCATTGACGGACTGTGCAATTCCTACGCTCACACGGACGGAAGCTTCACTAATCCCGATAACGAAAACCAAAAATTTACGGGTGCTGAATCCTATATAAGCTGTAATTACATCATCAACATGGACACGCACGAGGCGTGGGCGGAAAGCAGAACGGGACTTACCAACGAGGACTACGTTCAGTTCAGATATTTCTTCAAGGTGCTTGACGATAGCTCCGAACCCTACGTATTCACCGTTCCCGACTCCCCGAATGAAAGCGTTGCGGCTAAAGCAAAGCTCTGCGCACCTTGCTACACCGCAGGTGACGTTCCCTTCGACACCGTCACGGGCAGGGGTACTGAAATAAAGTTCACTATAAACTAAAAAACAGGCAGAGAAATCTGCCTGTTTTTTAGATATATTTAAGCATAAAATAATTTTTAACACCGTCACGCTTTCTGTCGGATGCGATAAGGTCTCTGCCGCCGTATATAGTCCTCGCCTTTTTGTTGATAGACGAGACGTGCTGACGCAAAATGGAGCTTTTCCTATGCGCGTCGCCTATACAAACGGACAACAGCTCCTCGTCTTTCACAGAATTCGGACTTTGTTTTACAAGATACGATAAAATCGCAAGCTCTGACGGAGTAAGCTTTAGCGGATATCCGAGATAATAAACTCCGTCGGGAGTCGAATAAAGACATTCGCTGTAAACAAAGCGTCTGATATCTCCCTCGATATCGTGCAAAACGTCAAGAAGCGCAGCATCATCGTAAGCATTAAACGAGCTTTGAGAATTTCCAACGAAAAAAGTAGGAACGCCCTCGCGCAAGCAGGCATCAAGCCACGGCGGATACGTTCCTACTATAAGCGCCGCCTTGGTATCCGTGCCGCGAGCTGCGCAAAGAAATTCTCCACAGGGCGGTGCGTCCACAGTTAAGCCGAGATCGCGATAAAAATTCTGTATCTCTACCCTTTTCGCAATATCCTCGCAATATATCCGTATCATTTCTTATCTGCGTCAAATACGGTATAAGCGGCGCATTCCTTTTCGCCGCCCTCGTCAGACAGCGTCTGCGAGGCAGACATAAAGGATTGCTTCTTGCAACGGCGGATCGGCGTGAAGTATTTGCCGCTGACCACAATGTGATCGATGAGATTCAAGCCGAGAACGTCACAAAAATCCGCCATCTGATTCGTCAGCGCGATATCGTCACCCGACGGATAGCACGTGCCGTTGGGGTGGTTGTGCGCAAGTATTATAGAGGATGCGGAGCGTTTAAGCGCCTTTTCCGCGAGAGTGCGCATTGACAGCCTTACGGAATTGACCGAGCCGTCACCGAGGTGAACCGTATCTATCAGCTTCATTTTGTTGTCAAACAGCATAGCGTACGCCCTTTCGACCGTTACGCCGACGTAAAGGCTTACAAGATACTGTCCGATCTTTTCTATCGTATCATATACAAACGGAACTTCCGCTTTATCAATGGAATACCTACGGATAACGTCGCGGTAAAGACAAAACATAAGGGCAGAATTTGGCCCCATACCGTCAACCCCAAGAAGATCGTCATAATCTGCCTCAAGAACGCCCGAAAAAGAGCCGAAACGCTCGATCAGACGGTGGGAGAGATCGTTTACGTCCTTTTGAGGTATAGCGTAATAAAGCATAAGCTCGATAACCTCGTGCGGACTGAATGAATCCAGCCCGCCCGTGAGGTATCTATCCTTCATACGCTGACGGTGTCCCGAATGAACGCCGCCTGCCATCAGAGCTTAGCGTTAGCGGATTTAAGGATTACGTCGTGATGTCCGCCCTCTACGATACTCGTAGCAGACACCAGAGTGATACGCGCGTTCTTCTGAAGGTCGGGAATGTTGTTTACGCCGCAGTTGCACATGGTAGATTTTACCTTATAAAGGCTCTTGGCTACGTTATCGTGCAGAGAACCTGCGTATACTACGTAGGAGTCAACGCCCTCTTCAAATCCAAGTCCCGAGCTTCCGCCAAGGTCGTATCTCTGCCAGTTACGAGCGCGGTTAGAGCCCTCGCCCCAGTATTCCTTAACGTACTGACCGTTGACGAAGAGCTTGTTTGTGGGGCTTTCGTCAAATCTTGCGAAGTATCTGCCAAGCATAATGAAATCTGCGCCCATAGCGAGAGCGAGAGTCATATGATAATCGTGAACGATACCACCGTCGGAGCAGATCGGGATGTAAATGCCCGTTTCCTCAAAATACTCGTCGCGAGCCGCCGCAACCTCGATAAGAGCGGTTGCCTGTCCTCTGCCTATACCCTTCTGCTCGCGGGTGATGCAGATAGAGCCGCCGCCGATACCGACCTTGATGAAGTCAGCACCTGCTTCTGCAAGGAAACGGAAGCCCTCGCGGTCAACTACGTTTCCTGCGCCTACCTTGACGCTGTCGCCGTACTTCTCGCGGATGAAATCGAGCGTGAACTTCTGCCAGCAGGTGTATCCCTCGGATGCGTCGATGCAAAGCACGTCAGCGCCAGCCTCAACGAGTGCGGGAACTCTGGTCTCATAGTCACGGGTGTTGATACCTGCGCCTACCATAAAACGCTTGTCCTTATCAAGCATCTCAAGGGGGTTGTCCTTATGCTCGGAGTAATCCTTGCGGAAAACAAGGTACGCAAGGTGGTCGTTTGCATCAACGAGGGGAAGCACGTTGAGCTTGTTATCCCAGATTATATCGTTAGCTACCTTGAGCGTGGTGGTAACGGGAGCCGTGACCATCTTCTCGCGGGGAGTCATAAATTCCTTGACCTTAAGGTCGGTGGACATACGGGAAACACGGTAATCTCTGCCGGTTACGATACCGAGGAGCTTACCCGTGCTACTGCCGTCATCGGTGATAGCTACGGTGCTGTGTCCCTTAGCCTTAACGAGATCGAGAACGTCGGCAAGGGTGTGTTCGGGGGTGAGGTTGGAGTCACTTACAACGAAGCCCGCCTTGTAGTTCTTTACTCTTGCGACCATAGCCGCCTCGTCCTCAACGCTCTGCGAGCCGTAGATGAAGGACATACCGCCCTCGCGCGCGAGAGCAACTGCCATTCTATCGTCGGAAACGGACTGCATTATAGCGGATACGAGCGGAATGCCGAGGGTGATATCGGAAGTCTCGCCCTTGCGGAATTTTACAAGGGGAGTCTTAAGGCTGACGTTCGCGGGAATGCAGTCGGGCGAGGTGTAGCCGGGGACGAGAAGATACTCGCTGAATGTATGCGAGGGTTCTTTATAAAAATAAGCCATTGCGAAAAGCTTTCCTTTCTGTTTTACAAATCGTTCTCAAAGATTGCACAACAGGGTGTCGCAATAAAAACTGCGACACCCCAATATTTACAGCGTTCAGATGAATTTGTTGAGCGACTCAGGGAGCTTTTCAACAGGCATGGATGCGGTAACGACAACGTTTATCTTGTGGCTATCGGAAAGCTCGTCAACGTCGTGCATAAAGCGCTCGAAGGCGTCGAGGTCCTCATTGCAGATGCGAAGCGCAGAGTCAATGAAGATGTCGGAAACGTCGTGATTGCTTGCGAGGATGCCCGAAACGAAGCCGTAAAGAGCACGTGCATCAAATACGAAGTATTCGTCAACGTTGATAAGTCTGCAACGGGAGGTGATATCGTAGCGAAGCTTGATACCCTTCTCGATGCAAACGACGCAGCCCTTGGATTCGGAAACAGCCTCGTTGACAAGGTTGATAAGATTCTTGGTTTTTCCGGAGCCTTTTACTCCAACGATAAGTTTAATCATTTTATACCTCCTGGTTTTAGGGGATTACAATATTATTATACAATAATAAATTGACAAAATCAAGTACTTTATTTAATTTTACAGTCTTGCGCGGAGCTGTTCTGTCATTTCTTCGTATCCGGGCTTGCCGAGAAGCGCAAACATATTCTTTTTGTACGCCTCAACACCGGGCTGGTCGAAGGGATTAACGCCGAGCATATATCCCGAAACGCCGCAAGCAAGCTCGAAGAAATAGATCATATAGCCGAGAGAACGCGCGCTGCGGTCCTTAAGGCGAAGAACGATGTTGGGAACACCGCCGTCAACGTGTGCAAGGAGCGTACCGTTCATTGCCATACGGTTGACCTCGCTCATCTTCATATCCGCGAGGAAATTAAGTCCGTCGATGTTTGCGGGATCGTAGGGTACTGCGGCATTGCTGTCGGGAGTCTCAACGTCGAGAACGGTCTCGAACATCGTGCGCATACCCGACTGAACGTACTGTCCAAGGGAGTGCAGGTCCGTAGAGAAGATAACGGAGGAGGGATAGAGTCCCTTGCCGTCCTTACCCTCGCTCTCGCCGTAGAGCTGCTTCCACCACTCGCAGAACATCTGCTCGTAGGGCTCGTAGCCTACGAATATCTCAACCGCCTTACCCTTGCGGTACAGGATGTTACGGATAGCGGCATACTTGTATGCGTCGTTCTTCATAACGTCGGGCTCGGAGAGTGCCGCGCGTGCATCAGCCGCGCCGCCCATAAGCTCGTCAAGCTCGATTCCCGAAACTGCGATGGGGAGAAGTCCGACTGCGGTAAGTACGGAGAAGCGTCCGCCGACGTCGTCGGGAACTACGAAGGTCTCAAAGCCTGCCTCATCTGCAAACTTCTTAAGAGTTCCGCGTGCCTTATCGGTGGTAACGAAGATGCGCTCGCGTGCGCCGTCAACGCCGTATTTCTTTTCAAGCATAGCTCTGAAGTAGCGGAAGGCTACTGCGGGCTCGGTGGTCGTGCCCGACTTTGAGATAACGTTTATGCAAACGTCTCTGTCCTCGCAAAGAGCAAGGATCTCGTCAAGGTCGCCGCCGCTGATGTTACAGCCTGAGAAATAAATATCGGGAGTATCCTTTTTCATAAGGTTATAGGGGGGGGACTTGAGGAATTCAACTACCGCGCGAGCCCCGAGATAAGACCCGCCGATACCGATAACGATGAAAAGGTCGCAAGAAGACTGTATCTTCTTTGCCGCCGCCTTGATGCGTGCATATTCTTCCTTATCGTAATTTACGGGA
>JAZPZM010000150.1:0-16272 GCA_045544735.1 Eubacteriales bacterium | reverse complement strand
CCAGAGGGCAAAATCGCGGCTAAAAAATACGTATAAAAATCGAAATCCGTGAGGATTTCTACCTAAAAAGACCGCTTTCTTCATCCTTTTGGACGAAAAAACGGTCTTTTTTCTTTACTTATTTTTGTATTTTTGTTCTGCGCTAAATGAGACGCCTCTTTTTCATGGCTTATGCCAAATACACGGTGTATTCCTTGAGCTTGTCGTTGCGGTTATAATCCTCGTGCGTACCCGTGTTTCTGACGTGGAATACCACGCGGTCGCGGTAGACCTCAAACACCAAAAACTGCGCAAGGCGCGGCGTTGCGGTGCAGGTGAAATACTTTTTATCCTTGCCGCCGCCAAAGCCCTCAAGTCCGTCATTTTCAAAATACTTGCCGCCAAACGGGCGCAATCCACCCATATGGACGAAGGAATACTCGTACTCCTTGCCTCGCGAATCCGTCTCGTGTAAATTTTGACCGAGCGGCTTATTCTGTCCGTCGAGGTGCAATACTGCGCCCGATGAATGCTCCTTGTAGCAAGAATCCTCGCCGTGAACGTGTCCGTAGAGGTAAAAAGTATTTTTATGTCCGCGGAAGATATCGTAAAACAGCTCGCGATTACCGTTCGCCATAGTTTCGCACAGATTGCCGTTGTTGAAATAGTAGATCGCCGACAAATGCCCCACGACAAACACGCATTTATGCCCGTCGGGGTCGATCTCATCAAGCTTATTCTTTACCCAGAGGAGCGTTTCGTCGCTGTAATAGCCCTCGTGGGAGTTGAACGCGGTGTCGGGGGCTATGTTTATGCCAATAAAGTCGATGCCGCCCACGACGTAGTGGAACGCACCCCAATACAGCTCGTTTGGCTTTTCACGCGAGGTGAGGATGAGCTTTTCGCCGTCGGGAAGCTCACCGAACGCGCCGTCCATAACGTCGTAAAAATCGGTGGTATTGTACGGCTCGTTTTCGTCCGTGCCGATATCCCCAAGTATCATATCGTTGTTGCCCGCAACGTAAAGCACCTTGCCGTCCTTGGTGCTACTTGCAACGCAAGCGTGCATTTTAGCTTTCAGGTCCAAAAAATTTTTCTTTGGCAGAGCGCAGGACTTGTTCCAATGCGGATAGTCGGATACGTTGTCTCCGCCGACTATCGCAACGTCGGAGAGTCCAAACTCCTCCGTGGCAAGCTCTGCGGCTTGAATGAGCGAACGGCGCACTGTGGTGGGATAGTCAAGCATTGCTTGCTGATTGTGTATGTCCGTAAAGCAAAAGGCTGTAAGTATTTTTTCTTCCATCGTGTAACTCCTTTTTAGAGCGCAAAAAGCAAAGGGTTTGTTTTTTTATTATAAGACGCGCGTTGCTCGGTGTCAATATTTTGCGCACGCACAATGTCGAGCGCTTTGCTTGGAGCCTGCGTTTCAGCCCTTATTTATTATACAGTTGCATAGCGTAGTCCCAATAATACTCCTCCAAATCGTCGTCAACGTAATCGAAAACGACGTCTTGCAGCTCGTCGGGTATACCGTAAAACGCTTCCGCTATTGCGCCAGCGATGCAAGCCTGCGTGTCACCGTCGCCGCCGAGAGAAACCGCATTCCTTATTGCATCCTCGAAGCTATCTGACTCCAAGAAGCAAGCTATAGCCTGCGGAACGCTCCCGTCGCACGTCATATCGTGCTTATACCACGGTCTTATTTCGTCAAGCGTAAAGTTAAGGTCATAATACTTTTCCTCGATATAATCCCTGATCTCCTTCTTGCTTGCGTTCGTTCTTGCCAGAAATATAGCCGCGGCGACCGCCTGCGCACCTCTAATGCCTTCGGTCGAGCTATGCGTTATCTCGGCACTCCACTTTGCCAAACGCTCCGCGTCCTCAAGCGTATCCACCGCCCAAGCGGTAGGCGATACTCTCATGGCAGAGCCGTTGGTGTTTCCTCCGTACGGTCTGTCCTCGTCGAATATCATCCACTGATAAAATCTTTTTCCGTAGCCCGCATCGGGATATTGGAGTCCTATTTCCTTTAGCTTTTGCGCAAGAACTCGCTTAAACTCGTCCTCATCATAGCAATTTGCCTCCGCGCACGCACAGCCGACCGCTATCGTGAGCACGCTATCGTCGGTAGGATGGCAGTTCGGAACGAAAAGCATAAAATCCTTGGTCTTATCGGACTCAAACTCATACGGCGAGCCTATTACGTCTCCTATAATAGCACCTAACATTATCTATCCTCCTATAAAAAATCACAAATCAGCCGCAAACAAGCGGCAATCGACGTTCAGGCGGTAAATAAAACCCTTACCGTCTGTTTTTCTCATTTAGATGACAAAACCGCAGAATTTTCAAATTCTGCGATTTTATCCTTTTTTGTAATCGTTCGCGCACACCGTCACAAATCCCAAAGCGTTTTCAGCTTACGCTCAAGCTCCTCGTCGCTCATTTTTTGAACGTCCTCAAGGTGTGTGAGAATTCCAATGCTTCGTGGCGAGGTTTTATTTCCACGCCAAAAGAAGTGCTCGAAAAAGCACCTTTCGCCCCGACGAATGTCGGGGCTTATATTCATCTATCCGTTTATTTTACCAGCGAGCGATAAGACCTTCTATCACATATGGTTATCGAGCTCACGTAGTTCGGGTGATGCCTCCATAACCACTTCGCCCTTTAAGATTTCCGCAGAAATGCTTTCCAGAGCGTATGTTTTGAAATCTACGCCAATTTGCAATCTTGAAAATTCATCGTATATCGTCTGAAAAGCTCTCACAAGCTTTAAACATCTTTCACACTTGCGAATATGGCTGTTTACGGTAGCACAAAGCTCCAGCGCTTCACTGTTCAACTCTGTCAATGACACGAAGTTGATTATATCTTCAACAGTTAGATGATTCATTCTTGCTCCTCCTTTACTGAAGTTTTTTCATCAGTATTTTTAGGAGAAGCAGATTCATCTGCTACCTTTTTTTTGATCATATCGTTCATTCGATTCATCCAATCACTAATCGATTTCTTTCCGGACACTTCTCCATTATGCTTCATGAAAAAGTCCTCGTATTTTGTCTCACCGTATAAAACGCCGTTTTCGCGTTTTTTTCGCAATGCAGCCATTATCTTCTCGTTTTGCGCGCTTGTTACTGCGAGCCACGGGATTTTTTTGCCGGCCGCCAAAATCATATCGTACATTTCGTACAATGATTTGTTTTTGAACTCGGAGATAATCATTTCATTTGACTTGATTTTTGTAACGTCAAAGTTCAAAATAAGCACGAATTGCGCAAGCCACGTAAGCACCTTATAAATGCTAATGTCAGAGGAGATAACTATTGAAAAAGCCTCCTTCAGCTCATCCGTTCGCTCAGCGCTATCGTCATGATCATCTACGGGAAGTGCTATAACGGTGGGATCATCGAGGTCCCGAATTTTGAAATCTCTTTTACGTACTTTCTTGGCGAAATCACGCTTGTGATTGTCTGCGACGCGGAAGATCCAATCCTCAAACCCCTCCGGGTCATCGTTGTACGCTCCCGTTATTCCGTCGCGCAGGAGAAAATACGAAATGGTCTTCTGTATCAGGCGCAGGTGTATTTCCTGCATGATATCGTGCTCGTATCCCCTTCCATTTAAGTACTCATCATCATTGCACCATTTGATGACAGACGGTCTCAAAGTCTTTTCTGCGATTTCACATAGCATATTAAATGAAATCGGATCTTGATTTAAAAGCTGATCAACCATTATATAAAATTCTTCTCTTGTGAAACGCACTTATATCACCGTCCTTTCATCCACACAGTACGCACATTTATCACAATTTTTCAAAAATATTCCCTATTATAGCACTATAAAACAGCTCTGTCAAGAGTTTTTTCAAAGTTTTTTTACAAAAAATTAATTTTTTCTTGCTTTTTTGTTTTTTATGAAGAGCTTGCCGCCTTACGCCAGCAGTTTTCCCCTCGTTGCACGCTTGCCCGCATCAACGGCGTTGGCATTATATTGCTTTTCCTCAAAGGTAAACGCGCCGTCCTCGCCCGTTACGGCGGCGTATTCGACGCGATCGTTCTTATCAAGCTTCATTCCTATAACTCCGACTGAATTTTTCTTCAAAAGCTTGGCACTTGCGCAATCAAATATCACGCACATCCGTTTTTCGGAAACCAAAACAACGCTTTGCTTTTCCTTTATCACGCCTACGAAGATCACGCTGTCGCCGTCGGCAAGCTTCGTGGAGTCAGTGCTCCTTCGCGACGTATCAAACTCGGAAAGCGAAACGCGCTTCACAAGCCCGCTATCGGTAACGAACAAAAGCTTTTCCTTGGGCTTATAATCCGAAATAACGCAGATAACCTCCTCGCCCATAGTCAAGCCGCTTAACTGCTCCAACGGTACGCCCTTATCGTTATATCTGCCCATCGGCACGGACATAGCCTTTATCTGATGGCACTTTCCTCCCCTTGTGAACACGTAGAGCTTGCCCGTATTCATCACCTCGCAGATATACCGATAATCCTTGTTAACGTTCTCCTTATTGCGTTCAAACGTGCCTTCATCCACAAGTTTGATATAGCCAAAACGGTTGACGAGGGCGTATACCTTTTCTTCTTTGATTTCGGGCTTTTTAAGAACGATTGCCTCGGCGTCAAGAATCTCTGTCTTTCTCTTGACTGCGTACTTTTTCTTGATTTCAAGAAGGTCCGACTTCATCTTATTGTTCATCTTGGTCTTGCTTGAAAGGAGACCGCCGTACAGCTCAATATTCTTTTTGCATTTATCAAGCTCTTTTATGAGCGTAGTCATTTCAAGCCCGATAAGCTTTTGAAGCTTCATATCAAGGATAGCATCCGCCTGAATCTCCGTAAAGCAAAAGCTCTTGGCAATTTTCTCGCATCTTTTAGTTTTAAACTTGATGCCGTCGGTGATACCCTTCATAAGACACTTCTTCGCTACCGACACAACGCTTGAGCCCCTGAACACTTCAATAATCGTGTCAATGCAATCCACAGCCGTAATAAGTCCTTCCTTGACCTCCGCTGACTTCTTTTCACGGGCAAGCAAATTCTTGTACTTTCTCGTCATTGTCTCACGATAGAAGTCAACGAACTCCGTCAGTATACGCAAGAGGGACATCTGATAAGGAACTCCGCCCGACAAAAGAACTGCGTTATAACCGAAGGTATCTTCAAGTTTAGCTTTCTTATAGAGCAGATTGATATTTTGCTCCACGTCCGCGCCCTTGCGAAGCTCAATAACGATGCGAACTCCCTCTTTGCCCGAGAAGTTCTTAATATCCATAACGTCGGGCATAGCCTTTGCACGAACAAGGTCGGCAACGGTGTCCATAAATTTATCAATACAGCCGATCATTGTGAACGGAATTTCCGTGACAACTATATTTATCTTGCCTCTATCGCCGTTTTCCGTTTTTACTCGCGCTCTGACACGAATGCGACCTGCTCCATTTTTATAAATTTCGGGAAGCTCGCTCTTATTGACAATTATTCCGCCCGTAGCAAAGTCTGGACCTTTTATGTACTCAAGGATCTGCTCTTCCTTCATCTTCGGCTTTTCGATAAGCGCCACGGTAGCGTCAATAACCTCGCCAAGATTATGCGTTGGCATCTTGCTTGCCATACCGACGGCGATGCCGTCCGTTCCGGATATCAAAATATTGGGTACGCAAGCAGGCAGAACGGTCGGTTCTTTTTCCTTGTTATCAAAGTTCGGGACAAAATCTACGACGTCCTTATCGAGATCGGAAAGCAGAATATCTTCCGTAATTGCCGAAAGTCTTGCTTCAGTATAACGTGAAGCAGCCGCGTCGTCACCCTCAACAGAGCCGAAATTGCCGTGACCGTCGACAAGAGGATGGTTATAGCACCAATCCTGCGCCATATGTACCATCGCATCGTAGATCGATGCGTCGCCGTGCGGATGGTACTTACCCATAGTTTCGCCAACTACTCTTGCGGCTTTCTTGTAATCACCCGTGGATGACAGTCCAAGATTCTTCATCGCCCACAAAATTCTTCTGTGAACGGGCTTTAATCCATCACGCGCGTCGGGCAACGCACGATCGGTGATAACGCTTACTGCGTAATCTATAAAGGACGTTGATATTTCATCACAATAATCAGTCGGGACTATGTCCTCCACGATTTCTTCTTCAATAATTGTTTTCTTTTTTGCCACAGCTATTCACCTCACACGTCAAGATTTGCCTTGTCAGCATTATTGACGATATACTCTCTTCTCGGAGCAACCTCTTCGCCCATCAAAACAGACGTAAGTCTGTTTGCATCAATAACGTCTTGCATACCGATTTGCTTGAGCTTCCTTGTTTTCGGGTTCATCGTTGTTTCCCAAAGTTGCTCAGAGTCCATCTCGCCCAAACCCTTATATCTTTGGATATCAAAATTATTGCCGTGCTTTTTGCGATACGCCTCAAGTGCCTTATCGTCATAAATGTATTCCGCCTTTCCCTTCTTGGGCTTTACTCTATAAAGCGGCGGCATAGCGCGGTACAGCTTGCCCGCGTAGATAAGCTCCGGCATAAATCGGTAAAACAGCGTTAAAAGCAACGTGCTGATGTGTCCGCCGTCAACGTCGGCATCAGCCGCGATGATGATCTTGCTGTATTTCAGGTTATCAATATTGAAGTCATTGCCGTAGCCCTGCGAGAAACCGCAACCAAGTGCATTTACTATCGCTTTGATCTCCTCGTTGGCAAGGACCTTATCTACGCTTTGCTTTTCTACGTTGAGTATCTTTCCTCTGATCGGCAAGATCGCTTGGAAGGTGCGGTCTCGCCCCGTTTTTGCGGTGCCGCCCGCAGATTTTCCCTCAACGATAAAGATCTCACATTTTGTCGGATCGTTGGATTCCTGCCTTGCGAGCTTTCCGTTACCCTCAAATGCAAATTTTTTATCGGCGAGGTTGGTTCTTATCTTTTCTTCCTCTTTGCGGACCTTTGCCGCCATCTCCGCTCTTGCGATAATAGTTTTGAGCGTATCAAGATTGCGGTCAAAATAGTGTTGCAATTGAGAATTCAGAACGGAGACAACGACGTTTTGAACGTCGGTATTGTCAAGCTTGGTTTTTGTCTGCCCCTCAAACCTTGGAGACGGGTGGCTGATCGAGATAACTGCGATCATACCGTTTCGGGTATCGTTACCCGTAAAATTAGCATCCTTATCCTTCAAATTTCCAAGCTCGCGCGCGTACTGATTTATGACCTTTGCAAAGCCCGACTTAAAGCCGTTGACGTGGGTGCCGCCCTCCATAGTATTGATGTTATTACAGAAGCTTACGACATTATCTCCGAAGCGCTGCGAGAAGCAAAAGGAAACACTGACGGCTATACCATCTTTATCTCCAGAAACACTAATCGTTTCAGTCAGACGTTTTGCATCACTTTCACCTGAAAGGAGAGAATCCACAAACCCCGAAATGCCGTTAGGCTCGTGGAACACCTCGGGCTCTGCGCCGTCGCGCTCATTGACGAACGTTATCGTAAGGTTTGGGTTGAGGTATGCCGTTTCCTTAATACGTTCTCTTACGGATTCCGCTTTAAACTTAATAGTATCAAAGATGGTCTCATCGGGATAAAAGGTGATACGCGTGCCCGTTTTCTTGGTTTTTGCCGTTACGGGCAAAAGCTCGCCTTTTTTGAGCTTCAAAGTAGGTTGTCCCTTGGAATACTCGTCTCTATACACTTGACCGTCACGCATAACCTCAACGATCATTTTGTCGGAAAGCGCGTTTACTACCGACGAGCCGACACCGTGGAGTCCGCCCGACGTCTTATAGTTACTGTTATCGAACTTACCGCCCGCGTGGAGCGTCGTCATTATGATACGCTCGGCGGGATAACCTTTTTCGTGCAGGTCTACGGGAATACCGCGTCCGTCGTCCTCCACCATAGCAGAGCCGTCGGAGTTTATGGACACGGTGATATTATTGCAGTATCCCGCAAGATGCTCGTCCACCGAGTTATCCAATATCTCATATATCAAATGGTTTAAGCCCTTTACCGACGTTGAACCAACGTACATACCGGGACGTTTCCGTACCGGATCCAAGCCTTCTAAAACCGATATATTACTTGCATTATATGACATATCATACACTCCTATCTTCCAAAATTAGCACGTTGATCCGTTGGGTATCTGCTGTACCTGCATCAATGGCTATAATGCCGTTGCCGTAGAAAATATCCGAACAGCCTTTGGCGCGGTTCGGGTCAAACGAGTTGGCACAGAACGTGGGCAAGTGACCGCAAATCAGAGTTTTATCAGCAAGAGGTCTTGAGCCGATATACCGTTCATTCCATTTCACCCATCGAGCCTTTGCCCAATCCTCTGCGGTTGCCACTCGTCGCGCCTCCGTAGTCACGGCAGACTCCGCAAGCCAGCCGTGGACAAATACATAATTTTCAGTTTCGTAATAATCTACAGTTTCTTCAATAAATTCGCAGAGACGGTCTACGACGCGAGTTTTTCCCGAAAAATCAATGGTATCATCCACGGGGTCAATGGCGTATTTGCCAAAAAAGTTTTGCAACGTGCTCATCGTGCCATTTATGTAATGATGAGGAAGAACCTTGCCCGTTTTGAGTAATTTCAATAACATATCCTCGTGGTTGCCCCTTAACAATACCTTGTGCCGCAGACGCTCAAAAAAGCGCAACACATCTACGTTTTCTCTGCCTCGGTCGAAATAATCACCGCAACAAACGAGCAGATGATTTTCGTCGTCCTTATCAAATCCTGCCTTTTCCAGCGCTTCTTTCAAAAGGGTGTAATGCCCGTGAACGTCGGAAACGACAAATAGTTTTTTCATAACACCATCCGAATGGGTCAAAGTGCCACCTCCCGATTTCACTCTTTGAACTCGAAATACCTGCGCGTTCTTGCGGGTACAACGCTCCATCTGGAGCTTTCATTACTGCCTTCGGGCATCCAAACCAAAAATTCCGAAAATTGCACCTTCTCGCGTTCAAACACCGAGAGGTCTTTCACCGCGCAATTATCAAGTCCGATACATCTAAGACAGCCGAACATTGCAGTACTCTTCTTTTTCACGTCAACGATCAAGTCAAGGTTTTTAAGCGTTGCGTTCTCCAAAAACAGCATTCTGCACTCATAAAGTTCCGATAAAAAATCAAGATTGGAGATAGCATCACCGTTCTTGATATTGATATCTTGCAGATCCTTAAAACGAGCCAGAAAGCTATAATCGGTCAAGGGAGCCCAGATATAACAGCCAATCACCTTATAATTTTCGAGCCTTCTTATGATTTCCTCATCCTGAATATCTTCAGGCGCAAGATAAACCTTGGGTATTCTCATATTAAATGCGTTGGCGGTTGCTTCCCAAGGGACTCCAACAGACGTACGCGGAGCTCCGTCGGGGGTTATTCCGATGCTCAAATATTCGCTGTCATAGTCATTAAGCTTTTTTATTTCAGACTCGATCATTTTTACTAATCCTCTCTTTTCTCAAGCGGTTTTTCGGTGATGCAATTATTCCACGACCTCGCCGATAACGGCGTCTGCTATCGTTTTCATTCCTTCTGCCGTAGGGTGAAAGCAATCGATGGTATCGTAAGGCTCCGCCTTATCGTACAAGTCGATCACGCGACAGCCAAACTCGCGCGCGCAGGCGCGGATCGCCTCACAGTATTCGGTAATATTTCGTCCGCCGCAGTAGTACGGAAACGAAAACGTGGGTCTTGCCGTGCATTTGCTGATAGCCAACGTGAAGCACCATATCTCCGCGTCGGGATAATTGGCTTTTATTTTTTCTAACATTATGCGATATGCGCTCATAAACAAGGTGGTCTCGTTTTCAATCGTGCCAAATCGCTCGTCGGCAAAGACCCGCGTGCCGCTACCCCAATCGTTAGTGCCTATATATACCATTATCACGTCGGGGGAGATCCCCTCTCTGCCAAGCGACGAGGTGCGCTCATCACTGCAAGCGTAGGATGGTATCTCGTAAAGCGGATGCCAGCAAACCGTGCTACCCGAAAATGAATTATTGACCAACAGCTCGCCGCCAAGATGCTCGATCACTTGCCCCCACCACGTATCCGAGCGTGTAAGTATGCCCGATGCAAGCTTATGTGAGGTATCGTAATATACCGCATCCGCGGGTTCGCTGTATCCCTCGAAGGTGCTTATGGAATCTCCGAGGATCGAAAAAAATTTATTTGCGTAATTATTATTTTTATACATTTTACTACTCCTAACAACGAACCAAGCACTCGCCCGTATGCCTCCGAAGGCACTCTACGTTATTTCAAGCGTTTTCTCGCCTCTTCATATTCAATCAAGGGCTTGTATTTGGTCTCGCCTTTTTCCTTGAGTGCAGAAACGATTTTCGCATCAAGCAAATCGTTTATAATTTCATTTGCCCGTGCAAAGCCTATTCTGAGATTTCTTTGTAAAATCGAGGTTGACAGCTCGCCCCTCTCGTATAGGATGTGAAGCGCATCCTCCGCCGTATCGCGCGTATACGAGGGCGTAGTGCTTGTGAGCGCGCTCGCCGTTTTGCTCTCATTGCCGAGATGCACGGCAACTGCGCGATTGTATTCATTTTCGCCGAAGCCGCACGCCTTATCGCACAGAACGAGGAAATCGTCGTGCGCTCCGCCAAGCAATTCGGCATTATCATCAAAAACAAGATATGCGTCAACGTCGGGATGCGATGCCAAATAATCCGTTATCTCATCGGAGCGGCTCTTGGTGGGAAGCGCGATCGCGTCAAGAATTTTTACGCTCTTGCGCAAGCCCGCATTTTTCAAGCACAGCTTCCATTCGGGGTATTTGCGCCACGTGCTTGTGACCACTATATCGTACCCGTATTTTTCACAAAACTCGGACACCCATTGAACAGCCTGAGTATCGTTGACAGCGCCGTCCTCGGGATAACCGTAGCGGCATACCCATTTATCATTATCCTTCGCCCACATTTTGCGGTTGACTACCCCATCGTAATCCAAAAAAACTATTTTTTTCATTAGCCGTCTCCTCGCATAAATATTAAGATAATTATACCTTATTTGCCGATTTATTTCAATATTTTTCTTTAATTTCCTACGAAGTGCCGCTTATGCCCATACCCGACAATAGCAGGGGCGACAAACCCCTGCATGCTCGGCTTTTCTCTTTATTAATCGTCAAACAATACGTCAAACCTCTTTTTAAGCTGCTCGTAACTATCGTTTCTTTCCGTAAACATTTTACGGAAAGGACCGGGATTTTTTTCCTGCGCAACGTCTGCGATGATATCTATCGTTTCGCGTGAAACGTTTGAAAAATAGCGGTCGTTGGCGAAACTTATCAGATTATGCTCGTGCAGAATCTTTAGCGCCGCTTGGGTATCGTCCTCGCCCTGAACGGCGGACTCTATCTCCGAAAGCGTCGCGCCCGCACCGTCAGCGTTTTTTATGCACAAAAGCGCCGCACCGCTGTCCGTCGTAACGTCGGCGACAATCCCTCCGACCTCCTCTCGCCTGAGCTTTCTGAGATTGAGGTTTTCTTTCAGCACGAAATATTTGATCCCTATGGCTTCGGGTGCGACCCAACCCCTTTGTACCATAAGCTCTACGATATTTCTGGCATCTCCGTACTTGAGCTTATATTCCGTTTGAAGCCACGGGACTGTAACGTAGCCCCGTAGCCTGATATTCTCTTGAAGCAAATATGCGTTCATTTTACTCATAAAACTACCTCCTTAAAAATCAAACATATTCTTCCCCTTCGCCTTCTTCTTGATCGTTTTGTTCTTCTTGTATACGTATGTAAATTTGGCATCGGAAAAGCGCACGGCACTCTTTCTGTCATTAGGATTCACGTTGTCGCTCGTGAATTCGGGGCAGGTGTAGCTACGCTCGAAGCGCGACCACAAAATGTCATCCCTCATCTGCGTAACGATGCACTCACCGGGCTTGAGCTTCGTCAATGCGCTTACGGGAACAAGCGAGACCGTGTCCTTTTCAAAGCGCTCGATTGATTCGCCCGCACCATTAAGAGCGGACGTAGGTGCTATAATGGTTTTTTTACCGCATTCCTCCGAAAACTCTCGTTTTGTTTCGGGGTTATTCGTTCCGAAAAACACGTGTGCGTTCAAGTTATCCTTGATTATCTCCGCGGTTTCCTTGCCGTAAATGTTATTAAGCTGCGCGTATGATTGCAGTATCAGCAAAAACCAGATATTTCTACCCGCGCACGCGGAAATGACCTTATCGAAATCATTGAACTTGGGAAGGTTGCCGAACTCATCCAAGAGGAAATAGAACGGACGGCTCAGTTGTGCCCCCTTTCGTCTTGCTACGCCTATAAGCTCGGTGTAGAGATTGCTGAGAAACATACTTATTACCTCGTAATGCAAGCTGTCCTCGTCCTTATAAGATATAAAAATAACCGTGGGCGCACCGTCATCCAGCTCCTGCATTTCAAAGGTGTTCGTACAGGTGATTCGTCTGACCGCCGTATCTCTGAATTTGTTCATTTTTGCGGCAAATTCAGATGAAATACAGCGTCTTGTGATGGTTGCTTGCTCGATTATACACTTGTTTGCAAGCTGGCGTGCCTTGGAGGTTTCCAAGGATCTGTTTGAAAAGTATCCGCCGTCATAGCTTGAGTCGGAATCCGTAAAGGAATCAAATATGCGCATAACGGTATCAAAGGAAAAATTGTACTCGGTGATCTCGCCCGTTTCGCTATCCTCAAGCATACCGTACAGCAAAGCCCTCAAAAGATCTCTTGCAGAGTCGTCCCAGAACGGATCTTTCGGATTCGTATTCGGTATGATAGCCGCGCTCAAGGAGGTTATGCCCTTTTCAACCTCGTCCAAATACCCTTCCTTTACCTCGTTGATAGCTCTGTCAAGCTCTTCCTGCGAGTCGTATATGATTCCCTGAAATTCGTTTTTTGGTCCATCCTCGGTCTTGACTACCTTTATCTGCGATTCGATTCCGAGGTATTTTTGATACGCGCGATAATATACGGTAAGAGGATTCCAACAATCGCTGTGCATATAATTGGTAAAATCGAGCATCAGCACTCTGTATCCCTTGTCCGCGAATTTCTTGGCGTTTCCGCGATACAGCTCCTGCTTCGGGTCGCTGATTACGATGCTCGGCTTGTTCTTTTTATTAAGAAGCACGTTCAGGGTGGGGATAACGTATCCCGTGGTCTTGCCGCTTCTGGTTGCACCTATCGCCAGCAAATGAGTGTCGTCAATAAACGTCGCCTGAAGCTCGCCGCTCGCATCTCTGCTGACACAAATGGGGATTCCGTCAATCTCGGTCGTAGGCAAAGCGCTGAACGGAACGGTTTTGTCCTTATGTGTATTCGCAAACTCTTCGTAAGTAACCAGCTTTGCATTTTCGTAATCCTTAAAAAGCTCAATATTCTTCACGCTTAAAACCTCCCAAATATCCAAATTCGCGTCTCATTCTTGTGAAATTCTGCTGCTCCGTTATCGTTCTCAACGTTTTTGCCGTAACGACGCTTTCCTTATCGTATGCCGCCTTTTTCAGAGCGCTGTCGATGATTCTTATGATGTAGTCTGTTCTGAAAGGCGCCAAATAGCGCATTCCGTCCTCATCGAGCCTTGCGCGCTCGATTCCGAAGGACTTTGACCTTGCATTAAACGTCGATTCAATAACGACTTTCTTCTCGTCCTCGGTGAGCCTTTCCGTCCAGACCACGTCACATTCCTCGGAAAGATTTTTGACGTTTTCATTGATCTCTGATGCAAAAAGTATGATAAGAACGTCGGAAAGGTCAAGCGAGACCGTCGGCTCCATGAGCTTGAATTTTCTCCTATGCTCGTAATCCAGGAGCTTCGTCATCTCGTCGAGCTCGCTTTCGCGAAGCTCGTCACAATGCTTTACCAAAAAGACCGTATGCGAGTCCTTGGTCTCGGAAAGCCCTCTCAAAATGAAGTTTTCCTTAGCCGCGGCAAAATCTTGTGCGGAAAGCGTTGAGGCATCAAGCTCTATGACCTTGTTGGTTTTTTCAAAGCCTGCCTTGATGGCATCCAGATACATATCCGATATATACTCGTCGCTATTCGCAACGAGAAGCGTTTGGTAAAGCTCGTTTCTATTGTTAAGCGCAGGAGACAAGCTGCAAAACATCTGGTGAAGTTCCTCGTCTCTGTGTAGTGGGCTGCACAACGCCGCCGACTCGTCGAAGGCGAACGTTTTACCTCTGTCAACGTCAAAGGGTATGTCCGAGAGCGAAACGATAGCGTCCTTTTTCTTGTTAAGAAGGAGCTTTTCCTTATCCTCGGCAGAAATCAAGGGAGAAAACGCAACCTTGGCAAATATCTGATCGTATACGTTTTTCCTGATTATTCCAAGACTAAACGCCTTTTCTATGATACTTGCGACGGCGCACTTGTTGAATTCCTTATCAAAAGATGTAAATTCGCATATGTACTTAAACACCTCGCGCTGATTGGAGCTTTTCAGAACAGTATACAGGATATCGTAATAATTCTCTTTATTGCGAGCGTCGTATGCGATTCCCATCAGATTTCCGAACAAATTATTCCACTTGGCGCAAAGAGCGAGTCTCTCCTTGGCACTCTTTGCATCCTTGCAAATGCAAACGCCGTGATATTCCATATAAGCCAAGGTGACCATTGCATCCACGTTACCGTTAGTAGCGGTGGTGAGAAGCGTGTCTGCCACGATATCGGCGGTAAGATTTTTGCTCTGCTTAAATATCTCGGACTTTATAAGCATCGCCTCGCGCTTTTTTGCAAGAACGACTCTGTCTATAAGAGTCATTTCGGTGGTCTGCCCACTCGACTCGGCAAACTCTATCAGCCTGCAAAGACGCTCGTACGTCGCGTAATCGGTGATGTTATTATAGTGACTTGAGGTTGCGACCGAATAGTATTCCTCGGTCTCTCTATTCAGCGGAACGCAAAAAATCTTTGCCAGCTCATTGAAAATTTTCCTTTTCTGCGTCTCGCTAATGAACCCTCTGCATATCGCATCGATCAGAAAAAACTGAGTCAAAAGCGGCTCTATCAAATATCCAACTGCATTTTTCATTATATCCACTCCTTTGCTTTGATTCTTTCGGGTGTAAGAATGTGATCGATCAATCCGTATTTCAGCGCTTCCTCGGCGGTCATCGTATTGTCACGGTCGGTGTCTTTGGCGATCTGCTTAACCGTTTTACCGGTGTTCATTGCCAGTATTCCGTTCAAGGTCTTTCTGGTATGCTCAATGTGCTTGGCGGCGATGATTATGTCGGATGCCTGCCCTTGCGCGCCGCCGAGCGGCTGGTGAATCAATATCTCGCTATTGGGAAGGGCAAGTCGCATTCCCTTGCTTCCCGATGAAAGAAGGAATGCCCCCATGGATGCCGCCAATCCGACACAGATGGTTCTGACCTTGCATTCAAGCATATTGATGGTGTCGTAGATCGCAAGCCCATCGCTAACTGCTCCGCCGGGGCTGTTGATAAGGAGCGTAAGCACTCTCTCCTCCTCGGGCAGCCCCTCTTCGAGCATTTTCTGCTCGATATAATGCATCTGCGGAATGACGCGCGCCGCCATTCCCGTTTCGATTACGCCAAACAGATAAATTTGGTTCTTTCGAAGCAGATACTGCTCTGACAATACCTCCATCTGCGATTGTGAAACTTCTCTTCTCATTTTGTTTCCACCTTTCTTTTTCTTTTTTCGTTTTACACATACTAAAACGGGCAAAAAAACGTTTTTCGCACCAATTTTTTCTTTTTTTCGCTTTTATTCAAAAAACGCACTATAGCTTTTTCGGAAAACAAAAAGCCGACCTTATTTCCACTTCGTTAGTGGTCATAAAGTCGGCTTATTATTAACCGTATGTAATCAAGCTTCAAGGGCATCGAGTAATTGGAGTATAAGGTCGGAAATCTCGCGGTTATATACTCCTTTTGCCTTGTCCTTGAATCTCTTGGCATTGCATAGTAATGTTTGCTCACTTCGCCGCAATGCGAGGTATTTTATACTTTATTTTATCATATCAATCCCTTTTTGAAGCGTGTCCGCAGAAATAGCTCCGGTCGCTTGTGCAATCAAATATCCCTCTCCATCTATAAAGTATGTGGTAGGTAAGGAATATACGCTGTAGGTCATTGCCGCATCGGAGTCTGTATCATAGAACACCGGAAAGGTATATCCTTTTTCTGAAATAAACGCCTTTGCGCTACTGATTGTTTCGTGGCCGCCGGTCATATTGACCATCAGAAAGTGGATCTCATCGCCAAGCTCCAGATATTTTTCGTG
>JAZPZM010000149.1:0-7756 GCA_045544735.1 Eubacteriales bacterium | reverse complement strand
TTCGGAATGACGCAAGGGGTGCGCTGTCCCCGCCACTTTTAAAGCATTTGCGCTAACAAAATAGTTGCGCCGCGACTTCGGAATGACGCAAGGGGTGCGCTGTCCCCGCCACTTTTTAAGCATTTGCGCTAACAAAATAGTTGCGCCGCGACTTCGGAATGACGCAAGGGGTGCGCTGTCCCCGCCACTTTTAAAGCATTTGCGCTAACAAAATAGTTGCGCCACGACTTTGGAATGATGCTAAAGGAAGAGAAAATTCAACCCTCGGTAGAGTTTAGGTGATAAAACTCAATATGTTTACTATTGTAAGTTGTGTTTTGCCGTGATATAATGAAAACACAAGATAGCTATCACAAAAATCTTGGAGGATATAATTATGTTAGATCAAAAAATATTCGGCGAAAAGCTTCGCAATCATAGAAAAAAGCTCGGTATGACGCAGGAGGAGGTCGCGGAAAAAATAGGCGTTTCCGCGCAGGCTATTTCAAAATGGGAGGCGGGCGATTGCTTGCCCGATTGCTTCAATCTGAAAGCCATAAGTGACGTTTACAAGATCTCGGCAGACATTCTTCTTGAAACGGAAGCAAACGGAGATCTTGCTACTGCGGCAGATAAGATCGAACAGCTTGCAATGGAGTATATTTGGGCAAATAAGGAATGTGACCCCAGCTATAACCCGCATCAAGAGCTTGGTGAGGAGCTTTGGGAAATGTGGAAGAGCATATACTTTACGGAGGAGTTCGATAGCAAAGGAAGAGAAGAAAGCAAAAAGCAAGGAAACACTCGCGGCATCGGTCCTTTTGGAATGAAGATATGGGATGACAAGGGTGTGGCGTGTGTCATTAAATCTTCCCTTATCAAGCAGCTGTCTCCCTTCAACTCAAACACGATAGAAATAATGGAGGCACTTTGCAGCGAGGAAGGGCAAAGGCTGATCTTGGCTTTGAGCTGCGACACTCGCATATCAAAGGAAACGCTGATCGAAAAAACCAATATTGAAAAATCCCGTTTGAACGAGCTTTTGATCTTGTTTGCCGAAAACGGTGTTATTGAATTCATTTCGGGCGGACGTCCCGAATACAGCGGATATATGATAAACGGTCGTTGCGGTATTGCCGCATATATGGTATTAACGGCAATGTACGTTCTGAATAAAAGAGGCTGCACCGTTTCGCAATTTTTATTAAATTAAGATGAATGATATTTCAGCCCCGCCTCGCGCGGGGCTTTTCTTTGGTATATCAAAAGCCACCACAAAAGTCGTGGTGGCTGATTTAGTTTTTACCGCTTGCTTTGCTTTGCGGTTTTATGCTTTGCGGTTTTATGCTTTGCCAAAAAACTCGCGCACTGCGGCGATATATTTTTCGGGATCGACGGGGAATGCAATGCCGTGACCTGCACCCTCGATGATGACGAGCCTTTTCTTTTCTGACGCGCAGGCTTCAAAGTTTTCGCGGCTCATATAGCACGGCACGAAGCCGTCGGTGTCACCGTGGAAGAAAATAACGGGCAGACGGCTTTTTTTGAGCTGCTCGACGGGCGAAGTCGCCTCGGGATCAAATCTACCGTAAATTATCGCACCGAGTCGCACGAAGGGGTAGAGAAGCGCGGGCGGTATTTTTATGTCGCGCATGACCTTTTTGATGATTGCCTTTGCCGAGGTGTAGCCGCAGTCGGCAAGAACGCCTATGACGTTTTCTGGCAGTTCCTCGCCCGCGCAGATCATCACAGTTGACGCTCCCATGGAAACGCCGCCGATTATTATCTTGGCGTTGGGGTCTATCTCGTTTATGATATAATCTATCCACGCGCGGCAGTCGCGGCTCTCCCTGATGCCGAAGGTGGTGGTTCTTCCCTCGCTTCTTCCGCCGCAACGCTGATCGACTATTATTACGTTGGTGCCGACCTTGCGGCAACGTGCTATCGCGCCTGACAGATCGCGCTCGGCGCTTCCTCTGTAGCCGTGCATTATAAGCTCGATGGGCGCGCCGTCAAAGAAATGATAATATCTTCCGTAAAGGCGAAGTCCGTCAAAGGACGTGATGGAGATATCGCGGTGCGGCAGGGAGCGACCTTCCTTTATCCAGCGTATCATATCCTCGTAAAACGGCTCGTATATCTTGCCCTTGGGAACGTCGTATTCCTCCTTGGTTCTTTTCGGTGAGACGTAAAATACCAACAGATAGCAGACGAGTGATACGGCAAGGGCGAGCAAAATGAGCGTGGATAATGTTAAAACTATGATCACAAAAATATCCATACGTATTCTCCTTTTGTAATATTATAGCATCAGCCCCCGTTCTTTTCAAGTTTTTGGCATATAAATTGTAAAATTTCTTGACTTGATTTTTCGTGTGTGGTATAATTTATCAAAAGGGGCGTGTCCCCAAAAATATTCAGGAGAAAGAGAATGGATATCCAGAAGATCAAAACCTACATTATTGTCACTGATTACGTAGAGCCCAACACGGGTAAGGACGTTTCCGATGCTATTCAGAAGGTCATCGACGAAAACCCCAACAGAACTATATATTTTCCCGACGGCGAGTACGTTCTCGCAAAGCCGATAAAGACGAGCGCGTATCCGCTTGACAGCGTTTCCTTTGAACTCGCAAACTACGCGGTGCTCAAGGCGTCCGATGATTGGAGCGACGACGAAGCTATGGTGCGCATAGGCGCGGCAGAGCCCCACAACGACATAACCACCGTGGGAAGCAACTATTGCTTCAAGGGAGGCGTTGTTGACGGTAACGGCAAGGCAAAGGCGATTGCACTTGAGGGCTGTCGCGAAGCGCTGATAAGCAACGTTTCCATCAAGCACGCAAAGGTCGGTATCCACATCAAGAAGGGCGTAAACAACGGCTCGTCCGACTCCGACGTAAGAGACGTTAATATCGTCGGTACGGACACCGAGGACTCCATCGGCGTTCTTATCGAGGGTGCGGACAATACCCTTACCAATATGCGCATATCCTCCGTTTACATAGGTGTAAAGATCACCCGCGGCGGAAATTTCCTGCGTAATATACATCCTCTTTACATATACGTTCCCGCGCTTGAGGGCAAGTATGAGGGAAGCATCGGATTTGACGACGTTGCGGGCGGAAACTGGTTCGATATGTGCTACAGCGACCAGTTTGCTACGGGATTTGCAATGGCACCCAAGACTCCCTCCATCTACAACAACTGCTTCGTATTCTGGTACGAGGGCGACCACGTTCAGACGGGCTTCCACGCTCGCGGCAAGTTTATGTCCTCCATCAAGGGCGGCAGAGTGTGCTTTAGCACCTACGAAACGCAGAACGCCGTTCTCAAGGTTGACGAGGAGGGTGGCACGGGCGTTATCGAGTTCCCCGCGTTCAACCCCGAATGGTCGCAGGATAAGTCCTACGAGCAGTATCTGCACGGCAAGGTAAACGCCTACTCCAAAAAGCCTCTTACCGAGGTACACTACGAGATGTGGAAGATAAGAGCGCCCGAAGAGGCAAGACGCGTTGCCGACCTTGAAAGACGCCGCGCTGAAAGAAAAAACAAGGTGCAGTAATGAGCGTAAAAGACACGATAGTTATAAAAAGCGGCAATTGGGAGGCGGGCGTTTGCCCCCGACTTGGCGGCAATATAATCTATTTCCGCTACTGCGGCAAGGATATCTTCAATCCCCTTGTGGACGAAAAACAGCTTGAGGCTGACCCGTATCTGCAGGGCGCGCCCATTCTTTTGCCCGCAAACAGAATATACAAGGGCGAGTTCAGCTTTGAGGGCGTGGATTACACGCTTCCCATAACCGAGCCGAGAACGAACTCACACCTGCACGGTCTCGTTCACCGTCAGCCCTTTACGCTCGTTGAGTCGGGCGAGGATTTCGTGACTATGGCGTTTTCAAACAAGGGACTCGTTTATCCCTTCAATTTTGATATGAAGGTCACCTACCGCCTTGATGCCGAGGGACTTTCGCAGGAATACGACATAGTAAACACCGATACGAAGAATATGCCCTACACCTTCTGTTTGCACTCCGCGTTCGTCGAGCCCGATAGCTTTACGCTCCCCGTTTGCAAGCGTCAGGAACACGACGAGATAGACATTCCCACGGGCAGATATCTCGACCTTACCGAGCAGGAGCGCGGCTACGTAACGGGCTCGCCCTCGAAGGGGCTTGAGATTGTCGGCTACTACGAGGCGACGGGACACACCTCCCGCGTTGGAGATTTCCTTTACACCGTTTCCGATAATTTCGATTATTGGATACTCTATAACGGTCGCGGCGTTTCGGGCTTCCTCTGCCTTGAGCCGCAGGCGGGAAAGGTCAACGGACTCAATATCGACGACGGATATAAGCTCCTCGCTCCGGGTGAGAGCGTAAGATATACCACAAGATATACTCACACATAAGATAGGAGAAAAACAATGAACTCTTACGGAAATTTTGTAAAAGAGAAGGAATTTAAGATCACTTCTCCCACACCTCCGCGTCCCCAGCTCAACTACATCTGGAACTCCCGCGTGCTTTCGGGCGTTAACCAGAACGGCGGCGGCGTAGGAGCGTACGGTCAGCGCGCGCTTGCGTACATCGATCCTGACGGAAAGGGACGTTGCACCGTTATCCGCGACGGTAACCGTTATTTCTATATCAAGAATAAGGCTACGGGCACTGTCTTTAACCCCGGTCTTTATCCTACCCTCACCCCCATTGACGATTACTACTGCATCCACGGTCTTGGCTACAGCATTATCCACGGCGAGTGCGAGGGCATCAGCGCGACCGCACGCATCTATATCAACGAAAACGACCCCTGCGAGATCTGGAAGGTGACGCTTGAAAACAAGACCGATAAGGCGGCTGACGTTTCGCTTTACTCCTTTGCGGATTTTGAGCTTGTGGGTTATCAGCGTTACAGCGACTACAACTCCTACGTTCACGCCGAGTACGATGAGGAAAACAACCTCATTATGTGCTTCAACAAGGCTATGGAGCGTCCCCACGAGTGGTTTAACGGCTTTATCGCGTCGAGCGTCAAGCCCACCGCGTTTGAGACCTCGCGCCGCGGCTTCCTCGGTCAGTACGGCTCGATAGTTGCGCCCGAGGCTATAAAGGGCGAAAAGCTTGCCGACAACTTTGCCGCTTGCGAGCAGATGTGCGGTGCGCTTCAGCACGATATCACCCTTGCCGCAGGCGAGGAAAAGAGCGTCTATATTCTTATCGGTGACGCCGCCGAGATGAGCATTGCCGCAGATATCTGCAAAAAGCTCTTTGCCGACGGCAAGATCGAGGCGGACTATCAGGCTCTGCTCGACCGCAAGAGCGCGACCTCTGCGAGCATCAGCGTACATACCCCCAGCGAGAAGATAAATTGCCTTACAAACTACTGGCTCAAGCAGCAGGTACAGCTCTGCGCCGAGGTAGGACGCGACACGGGTAAGGGCTTCCGCGACCAGCTTCAGGATGCGTGGGCGGTTGCCTCCTTCAACCCCGAACTTGCGAAGGAAAAGATACTTGAAACGCTTACCTATATGTATTCGGACGGTCGCTGCGTTCGCGGCTGGCTGCCCCTTGACCACCACATCTATTCCGACGGTCCCGTTTGGGTAACGCCCACCGTAAACGCCTACATCAAGGAAACGGGCGACGTTGACTTCCTTAACCACCCCGTCAAGTATCTTGACGAGGGCGAGGACACCGTTTGGGAGCATATCCTCACCGCTATGCGCTTCGTATCCGAGGACGTTGGCGAGCACGGACTCGTTCACTCCCGCGACGGCGACTGGAACGATTCGCTTAATATGACGGGACTTCTCGGCAAGGGTGAGTCCGTGTGGACCTCCATCGCGCTTTGCTACGCGCTCAAGAACGCCGCAGAAATTGCTGAAAAGCTCGTTGGCGATCTCCTTATCCGTGACGAGATGCTTGCTCGCCGCGAGAAGATGATAAAGGCGATCAACGAAAAGGCTTGGGACGGCGAGTGGTATCTTGCCGCTATCAACGACTACAACGAAAAGGTCGGAAGCCACGAGGAGAGCGAGGGTAAGATATACCTCAACTCTCAGACCTGGGCAATTCTTTCCGAGGTTGCGTCGGGCGAGAGAGCAGAGAAGTGCATCGAGTCCGTTGACAAGTATCTTGACAGCGACTACGGCCCTCTTACGCTTTACCCCACCTACACGAAGTTCAATAACAGAATAGGCAGACTTACAAGCTTCATCCCCGGTATCTGGGAAAACGGAACTCCTTACTGCCACGGCGGCACGTTCAAGGTAGTTGCCGACTGTCTGCTTGGCAGGGGCGACAAGGCTTACGAGACTATTCTTAAGATAATGCCCAACAGCGAGACCAACCCCTCCACACATTCGGGCTGTGAGCCTTACGCTCTGACGAATATGTATTTCGGTCCTGATAACCCCCGACGCGGCGAAACGCTCTTTGCGTGGGTAACGGGTACTGCGGGCTGGATGTTCCGCGCTGTAGTTCAGTATATGATGGGCTTCCACCCCGATTACGAGGGCTTCACGCTCGCGCCCTGCATCCCCTCCGCGTGGGGCGAGGTAACGCTTACCCGCAAGTTCCGCGGGGACACGTACAACGTGACCATCAAGAACGAGAGCGGCGCGCAGAGCGGCGTTAAGAGCGTTACTCTTGACGGCGTTGAGGTCGGCGCAAGCATAAAGCTCGTCGGTGACGGCAATACTCATACCGTAGTAGTTACTATGTAAAAAAACTGACGGCTCTCAAGGATTTCTTTGAGAGCCGTCTTTGGAGATGAAGATGAAAAAGAATTTGAAGATAACGGCACTTGCGCTTGCGCTCGTCCTTGCGCTGCCTCTGCTTTGCGCTTGCAACGAGGGCGACGGTACGGAAGGGCAAACGAGCGCCGACGGCACGTCCGCGCCCGAAACAACGCTTGCGCAAACAACTGCACCCGAAACTACCGTAGCCGAGACTACCGCGGCGGAAACCACAGCCCCCGAAACTACCGCGCCCGAAATCGTGGTCGAACAGCTTTTCGGCGTTGTCAGCGCGGACACGCTGAACGTGCGAAGCGGCGCGGGTACGAAATTTGACGTAATTGCCACGCTTGCGCGCGGTGAGCGCGTTGAGATCGTCGGAACGGAGAACGGCTGGCATAGGATAAAGTTCGGAGAGGGCGAGGCGTTCGTCTCTACCGACTATATAGAGCTTGACTATACTGTAGATGCGTCAAAGCACGTCATCTACGAAGGGGCGGTGCACGATCTTTTCCCCATAGCAAAAAGCTATTCGTTAAAGCGCGAGATGAAAATTGAATACGTTATGCTTCATTTTTCAAGCGCGATACTGATAGATTGGAACGATCCGTATAATATCGACCTCATACGCGATATTTTCATCGACGGCGGCGTGGACGCGCATTATCTCATCGGGCGCGACGGAACGGTCTATTGCAACGTACCCGAGGATCGCGTTGCGTATCACGCGGGGCGCGGAACATTTGGCGAGGTCGTCGATAATATGAACTCGCGCTCCGTGGGCATCGAGATCGCGGCGATAGGGTCGGTTCGCGATATGTCAAAATATATGACCGCCGCGCAGTACGCCACGATACCTGCCGAGAACATCGGCTACACCGATGCGCAGTACGAGGCGCTCGGCGCGCTCGTCGCGGATATATGCGAGCGCTACGGCATCAGTGTGGACCGCGAGCATATAATGGGGCACGATGAATATAACCCGAATAAGAACGACCCCGGCGAGCTTTTCGATTGGGATAGGCTCATTGCCGAG
>JAZPZM010000148.1:0-19469 GCA_045544735.1 Eubacteriales bacterium | reverse complement strand
TAATAAGCTCACCGATAAATAAGAGTAGTTTTGCAATGCTTTTTGCATTGAGTTTCTACTCTTATATTGTACCAAATAAGAATTTAGCGAAGGAGTGTAGTTGTATGAAAAAGAAAAAATTATTATTTGCAATATTATGTGCTCTGGGTAGTGGAACAGTAGGATTCTTTGCAAACCAGTTAACCGAGGTATATGGTTGTATATTATTCGGTATTGGTGTTGGTCTGATGGTCTATTCAATGATAAATTTAAGTAAGTAAATTCCAATTTGTCGAGTGGAGAATTGGTGTACTTTTAGTTGTTCTTCCCCCACTTTACGCACCTTTTGGTAGCTTTTTCGCATAAAAGCAGAACGCGCCCTTGCGGTGCGTTCTGCTTTTATCGTTGGGCTAAATGGTGAAGAAGCCTCCAAATTGCTTGCAATTTGGATATTGTCCGCGCTGCCGCTTGTTTTAGCTCTCCGCCGCATTATGCGCGAAATGCGGGTTCTCGAATCCCACACCCTCCGCCAACAAAAAAGCCTAATTTGTCTACCAGACAAATTAGGCTTTTTTGAATGACGTTTGCCTTCGGCAAATGATGTTGGCTCCGCCTAATGATGTTCGCTTCGCGAATGATGTGTGCCTGACGGCACATTGGGCAAACATCGCATCATTGCGGAACGAAGTGGAGCAACATCATTTTGAGCGAAGCGAAAAACATCATATCGCCGCAAGGCGATGCATCATTTTTAAAATGCAAGGCTATGCCTTGATTTATTTACGATAGTGTGATATAATAAGCTCACCGATAAATAAGAATTTGTGGGTGTAATTATGAAACTAACAAAGAAAAACATCGTTATTCTGTCTTGCTCACTTGCATTAATATGTGCAGTCACATTTAGCGCAAGATTCATCAAATACATAGACATAACTGCATTTAAAATTATAGCTCGGGTTTTCATCACTCTGTCAAATGGACTTATTGCATTGATTGCAATGAAATTAACAGATATGAAAATCGAAATTGACCTCAAAAGCAAACATCAATATTTGATTGGTATTGCGATTGCACTTGGTTTAAGTGTTGTGATTGCCGTTATACCCGCTCTTTGCGGATTTTCGTTGATAGGGAATCATACAGATTTTTCGTGGTTTGCACTCATCTATGATTTGTTATTCTATATGTTAATTATAGGACCGGTAGAAGAATTTGTTTTTCGGGTATATCTGCAAGATACCTTTGTAGGCTTCTTTGAAAAGAACAAGTGGCTTGGTGTTGTAATCGCATCATTCCTGTTCGGATTGTTTCATATCATCAACGGAAGTATCATTCAGGTACTATTCACATTTGGTATAGGACTTGTATTTGGTTTTGCAAAATATAGAATCAAGAATTGTGGTTATGTAGGTGTCGCTTTGGGACACGGATTATATGACTTTTTAAATACTCTTGTGAGAATGTTTATTGTTTGATAAATTCTAATTTGTCGAGTGGACAATTGGTGTACTTTTAGTTGTTCTTCCCCCACTTTACGCACCTTTTGTTCGTTTTTACCCTTGTTTAGACACCTTTTTACTCGTTTAAGGCAACAAAAAACGCACCTTTGTCTACCAGGACAAAGGTGCGTTTTTTGAATGATGTTTGCCTTCGGCAAAGGATGACGGCTACACCTAATGATGTTCGCTTCGCGAATGATGTGTGCCTGACGGCACATTGGGCAAACATCGCATCATCGCGGAACGAAGTGGAGCAACATCATTTTGAGCGAAGCGAAAAACATCATATCGCCGCAGGCGATGCATCATAGAAAACGCAATGCTTGCGCCTTGATTTATTTGCGAATGTATGATATAATATTTTTGAAAGGAGTGATATTGTGGCAAAAAGCAGAAAGCACACGTCCCCTCACCCCCAAGATCCCCCAGAATGGTATTGGGCAAGCGGGCTTCACGACGCGGCTATCACAGGCGTTGAAACATACGAGTTTCCGTTGGATTATAACAAATTCGTCGGAGAGAAAAGCAGCTGTAATCGCAATCTTTTGGTATTAAAAATCGACGCTAAAGGCGCACTTTACGACAACTCCGTGGGGGTGATCCACTTTTACAACTACAAGGTCTTAACGCCCGATATATCCCTTGAAAACAGAAAAACAATTTGGTGGCTGGCAGATCGGTTAAGCGAGCAGGACAGCCATTACGTATTGGAGATCGATTTGCAGGATTTTGACTCATACCCCGAAGATTTTACTTTTAAAATCAAATTTGAACGAGCAGAAGTCAAAAGGAAATGATTTCTTGTCTACCGCCAAGTGGGCGTTTTTTGAATGATGTTTGCCTTCGGCAAATGATGACGGCTTCGCCTAATGATGTTCGCTTCGCGAATGATGTGTGCCTGACGGCACATTGGGCAAACGTCGCATCATTGCGGAACGAAGTGGAGCAACATCATATTTGCGGAGCAAATGCATCATATCGCCGCAAGGCGATGCATCATTTTCAATCTGCAATGCTACGCCTTGATTTATTTTTGAAGGTGTGATATAATCTAAGCAATAAATAAAATTTGACCGTAAAGCAATAAACACTTCGAAAGGTAGCTTAACCATGGAAAAGAGATTATACAAATCCAACAAGAACAAGATGATCGACGGGGTTTGCGCAGGTATTGCGGAATACTTTAACATCGATCCCACGCTCGTGCGCTTGGGCGCCGTCGTCCTAACCTGCGCCGGCGGAAGCGGCGTTCTTGCCTATATAATATGCGCTGTCATTATCCCGCGCGATCCCAACTGAGGACGTGGAATTTTGATGATAAATCTGCCCGCCGCATGGGCAGATTTTTCTTTATTTTTTCATATATTATATTGATTTTTACTTTATCTTATGATATTATTTGATTACGCAAACTAATTCACTTTTACTTTATTAAGAGGTAACGCTATGAAAACAAAGAAGATCAACTCAATAATCAGCCTGTTGATGTCGCTTTGCCTTTTGCTGAACGCCGTTTTGCTCCCCGTGGGCATCAGCGCGTCGGCAGAATCAAGCGATGCGGGCGCAAGCGGCTCTGCTGAGCCTACCATTGTCTACTCCGAGGACACGGGCGTAGGCTTTGAGGCATCCGCACCCGTATACCGCGAGAACGGCGGCAGACGCGAGCTTGTCCTGAGCCGTGCGGGCGAGGTTTCAGCACCTCAGACCGTAACGCTCAAGATATACGACAACAGCGCCGAATACGGCGTTGACTACGTCATAAAGCACGGCGGAGTGACCGTCGAAAAACGCGAGGGCGCAACGTCCATTTTCAACGCATTCCGCGATGGCGGCGTGCTGACGAGCAATCTCCCCATCGACGCGGCAGAGGCCTACGTCGCTTATAGTGACTCCACCGCCGCTGACGGCAACGCAAACGCTTCCGATATGCTTACTCAAATAGAGGAGCTTGGCGCGCTTGCCGCAGAGCTTGAGATCAGCTTTGCCGCAGGCGAGTCGCGAGCCGTTCTCACCATTGAGCCGCTCGACGACGAGATAAGCGAGTACAGCGAGAGCTTTATGCTCATACTCCTCGGCAGGGATAAAAACGTCATCGAGGACTCGCAGATACTTTGCTCCATCGAGGACAACGAAAGCGCTCCCTCGGTGCATATCGAGTTCGAGTCGACCGCGTCTATAGAGGCGAGCAAGGAAACGGGCGTTGCGCAGGTAACGTTCAAGCGTAACGGAAACCTTGCCACGGGTACGTCGGCACTTCTTCTGCGCAACGAATCCCCCGTCGGCTACGTCAATTTCGCGCCCTTCCAGAACACACAGGTGGTTTTGGCTCTGCCCGGTACGTACCGCCTTGTTTCCGACGGTAATTATACGGTCAACTCCGATTCGCTCAAGGTGCTTGGCGAGGCAAAGGAGTTCTCCACCCTGCCCGAGGGCGCAGACCCCACGCTTGACGCACTACCCGGCGAATACTCGTCCATGCCGCAGATGATCCAAGGCGTGCCGAGCATCAGCAAATTTGCCAAGTGGGTCTCGGAGGGCGCAAAGGAGACCGACGAATACATAGTAATTATGGGCTCGAAGGATAATGGACTCTTTGAAAAGGACAACTCATCCACCGACGGAAGCGTCAAATTTCACTCCGATAATAATATTTACTGCCTCAACACCGAGGGCGGTGCGAGCAAGGGATACCTGTTTTTGAGGACTTCAAGCAGATACAATCTCAGCGGCATCTCCTTGATCGAGGGTTCAGTGTACGTCGACGACCTTGACACGGGCTATTGCGACGTTATTTTCGGCATCTGGGACAAGGGACACCGTAAAATTTATACAAATGATAACAAGAGCACGCAAAATCTTTCCTATGAAGTTAGCATAGGAATGGGCTCGCAGTACGTCTATTATTGCAACTCCGACCTCAAAGGCTCTTGGGATTGCGGTTGGAGCGCGTACGTTCCCAACGGCTTTAAGATGACCAAGCGCCAGTACGATATTCATATTATGAATCCCGAGGCTCTGAATTACGGAGAAGCGTCCTTCGCGCCAACCATCTCCAACAACGTGATATCGGGAATCACGATGGGCACTGACAAGAAGATAAACATTTCCTACACCTGCGACAGCGCACACCCTGCGCGACTTGTGGGATATCAGCTTTTCAACGGTACAAACTACAGTGATACGATTTCCCTCTCCGACAGCAGTATTACCTTCGATCAGGCGTTTCTCGACAAATACGACGCAAAATGGGGATATAACTCCGTCAACGCCGAGGGAGAAGCCGTAAGAGTTTTCTCCATCGTCCCCGTTTTCGGAAAGATCCCCGTCGAGGTGGAGCTATTGAACTCCAATCAGGGCAAGCTTGAGATAACAAGCCCCAGCACCGATTCCTTCGGAAAGGGCGACGTTCTGGTATTCTCGGGAACTGCCACCGACGGACTTTATTTCAACGGCGTACACTGCCAGATACGTCAGTCGGCAGGAAGCGAAATAGAATCTTCTATGACGTTTGAGCCTACTGACGTACAGCAAGACGGCAAGTGGACGAAGGTAGTCAAGGTCCCCTTGCTCAGTAATTACCTGCACTACACCTTCCAAGGCATATTTACCGAATACAAGGACGAGCTTATCGTAAAATACGCCGACGCCGCACCGAACGGCAAGCTTAATTTTGAGCCCGGTGTGGTGCTTGGCGAATCCGACTACCGCGTAAGTGATTATTTCCCGCTGACGGCAACGCCGAATGAGGGCTATATTACGGTTTGGGACGCGAACGGCAACTACTATTTCGGTGATATCTTCAATTACCAATTAGACGGAAACTTTTTGAATTACTCTATCTTTGCAAAATTCCTTAAAGATGGTGAGCTTTTAGTTCCCAACGATCAAAACAGCAAGATAACGCTTTCATCGGGCAAGATATCGGGCAAGCTGACAAGAAAAGACACTAATCTCTTTGACGGCACGCAAACCCAGATACCGCTTAGCAATACGATGTACACGGTCACGACCTCACACGGCACGCATAGCGGCTTTACTGATGAAAACGGAAACTTCAGCATTGACGGCTTTACGGGCGTGCTTGGCGGAACGTACTCCATGGCGGTAAACTATCAGGACCGTGTTGGCTACGTCAACTTTAAGTACAACGGCGCAGGCGATAGCTATAACCTCTCGCTTCCCCAGTTTGCAGTCGGCGGATTTTATCCCAACGGCGTAACGGCTACCGTAAGCGGTCAGGGATATAACAGCAACTCCATCATCCTTACCTCAAGCGGAACGGTGGAGATCGCCGCAAGCATCTTCGTTTATTCGAACCAATATAAGATAACGAACGTAAAATTCCACTTCCTTTCCACGCTGAACAGCAATTACGGCGACGAGCTGAAGGTGCTTGACGCCGTGCAGAGCACCAACACCACACTTGGAGATAACTACCAGCTGTGGATGCTCAATCTTTCCGACACCTCGGCAATACCCGAAAACACACGCATGTATATCAGCGTTACGGCGGAATATACTTACGATTCGGGCGCGACGGTGATTATGACGACCGATCTTGTGAACAGCGGATACAACGTCGTTCAGGCACTTAACGAGGACGTAGTTCCCATTCCGCAGGACATTCCCGAGATCCCGGGTGTGCAGTCGGGAAATGACGATACAGGCATTTTCGATATCCCCGTTATAGGCACGCTCGATATGAGCTTCAGCAGTAAGACGGGCGGATATTTCGTTCAGCAGGGTAGCTGGAAGCAGGCGGGCGACGTATACACGCTCGTTTGCGGTCACTCCATTCAGCCCAACTACATGTCAGGAACGCTTAAATCCAAATATGAGGGCGCTGTAGCGACGCGCGACATGCTTGACTCGGCGTCAAGCGGCGACCCCAAGGGCGCGGCGGCTCTGAAGCAAAAGAGCGCGGCACAGTTTGAGATTGCACCCATATTTATGTTCAAATTCACGGTAGAGACCGCAGACGACGGCTCGGGCGGACTTGTCCACAACATTACGGGAATCGAGTTTGCTATAGGACTTGACGCCTTCGTTTGCAAGAACGTGCCGTTCAACATAAGCGGCGTAGCCTGCTATATTTGCGTTACCCTGAGCGCGGAGGCGTATTTCCAGATGCAGCTCGCGCTTAGCGAAAGCAAGGCTCTCGGCTCCCAGCTTGATACCGTTATAACGGACCTTAACGAGGAAGCCGAGAAAAACGTAAACGCCTTCTTTGCCGCGCCGATAATCAGTTTCGGACTCAAGGGCGGCGTTGGCTGGAACGGCTGGGCAAGCATATTTGCCGAAGGCACCGTCACAGCTCCCTTCATTATCGGCTTTACTCCGGTAGATGCGGCAGGCTCGATAGCCTTTGACATCGGAATCGGCGCGGACATGATGATGTTCACTGCCAAGCTATCCTACAAGACCCCCAAGTTTGAGTACGGCTCCGAGTCCCTCATTACCGACCTTAAGGTCATTCAGCAGTATAAGAACCCCACGCCCGCGGCATATATGCTCTCATCGGGCGAAAGCTACGACAGCTTTGACGAGGCGATAAATAACGCGTCCTTCACAATGATGGCGCGCCCCGAAAAGTGCGAAAATATTTTGCAATCGGGCGGAATTACGCAAAGCACTCTTGCAAAGGGCGTATTCAAAAACACCAATATTCAACTGATAAAGCTGAATAACGGCAACGTAATGGCTCTGTTCCTTACCGATAACCACGCTCCCGACGGCAGCTTCAACTATTTGAGCGCGGCATATTCCATAAGCTCCGATAACGGACAAACGTGGAGCGAGGTCGAGTATATCGACAAAAATATCGGCACGGCAAGCTCGTCGCTCCAGTATGACATAAACGTTTACGAGCTTCAGGACAGAATACTCGTAACCTGGTCGGAGGCTGACCTTGACACACTCCTTCAGGATATGGACCCCGACAATCTCAAGGCTGCGCAGATAGCAAAGCTTGTCAATGCGATGAACCTTAACGGAAGATTTTTCGATACCGAAAGCGGTGCGCCCATCGGCGACGCCTTCGTGATAGCGGAAAATTCCGCCGTATTCTGCGGCGCACTTGAGGCTGTTCAAAACGGCGAAAACGTCTATGTTTATTATCAGCGAAACTCACTTTCGACCACGGAGAACGTGACCGTTGAAAGCCTTATGAAGACCGAGCGCACTATCGCTATGGCGAGCGCAAGCATCAACGACACGAGCAATTGGGTATCCACCCCCGTGCGCGCAATGGACGGAGAGGGCGGTCAGTACCGCATAACCGAGGTCGAGCCCTTCGTTCACGACGGCATTCTCGGTGAGATCATCGTCATCGACCGAAACGGCAGACTCTTGTCCTACGATAGCGCAAGCGGCGAGATGATACCCGACATCAACGACCGTCAGCTTTACCTTAGAACCTACAGCTTTGGCGAGGACGGCGCTCCTGCGACCACGTCCTTCGTTGCTCTCAGCGATGCGACGGACTGCGCACAAAGCCCCGAGGTAGTCAGCAACGAGGATCACCTCTACCTCTTCTGGAATCACAACGGAGAGATAGTTTACGCCCCCGATTTCGTTGCAACGGACTCCGACGACGAACTGACACGCTCAAAGGCAGTAGTTATTGCCGACGCGGCAGGCAAGCATAGCGTGAAATCCACAAGCAAATTCGCGCCCGTTTCCATCGACGGCGACGAGAGCCTGCACGTAGGCTCTACGTTTACGGTTTCGATGTCAGAGGGCGGCAAGGTGCTTATCTGTTGGGTAGGCAACGACACCGAGAAGACGGAAGCTCTCGCGGCCGATCAGGTATACGGCATAATGCTTGAAACAAAGCTCGTAGCCGACGTTACGCGCGACGTTAAGAACGCCGACGGCGGCGAGGCTGAGCATGAGCATCAGCTTTGGGCGGTTGGCTCCCCCGTTGCCATAACCGCCGAGAGCAACCCCATCGGCGCGCTTGACAGCCTTTGCCTTGACGGCGAGGAAACAAAATTCATTCTCGCATACACGCGCTTTAACAACGAACTTCGCAACAACAGCACGGGCGCGGACATCATCGCCATAACCAAGGTGTACAATCCTGAGCTTTCAGTTTCGGTGGATTTCCCCGAATATCCCATGCCCGGTGAGAATGCAACGGCACGCGTGAAAGTACGCAACGGCGGCTTCTGTTCGCTTAACGGATACACGCTTACCCTTACGGGAATAAGCGCTGATATCACTATCTCGTCGACCGACACGCTTCTCCCCGGCAGATACGCAGAGCTTAGCGTAGAGGTAGCAGTTCCTGCCGATTTCAGCGCTGACGCCGAGCTTACCGTAACCGTAAGCGGAGTGGGCGAGCAGTCCAAGCACGGCGCGACCGCCAAGACGAGCGTGCTTTACGGAAGCTATTTCGTGCCCACGGACCTTCCCGAAATTCACGCCATACCCAATTCCGACGATTGCACTATAACCGTATTCGTCAAGAATATAGGTAACGCGGCAGTTAGCCCCGAGCTTGAATACCTCAACCGCATCTACGCGTCCGACAGCGAGGACGACGAAGTGAGCGCAAAGTATTCCGCAAGCATCGTTATCACCCCGAACGGCGAGGCTGCGATCACCTACACGTTGCAGGATAGCCTTATCGGCAGAGAGGATTACTCCACCGTCGTGGTACGACTTGGCGACAAGTACGACCAAAGCACCGAGGCTCCCATGCCGAAGGCGCAGACCTTGTCGATATCCGACCTGCTTAACACCTTGCCCGTAAGCGGCGAGGACGCTCCCGCAGGCAGCGAAACCACGCCGAGCGACACCACGCCCGTCGACGACGGCGGCTGCGGCAAAACGAGCTTCGCTATAATTATAGCGGTTGCCGTAGTAATTGCCGCCGCGGCGTGCATCGTTCCCATTATCGTTAAAAAGAAAAGGAACGTAAAATAAAATAAAATAAAAAATTCGGCAGTGCTTGGCACTGCCGAATCTTTTATTTTACAAAATCAGTTTTCGCGTTTCTTGGGAAGCACGGCAACGAATGCAACGGCACAAAGCACCGTAACGATAACGATAGCTCCCGCGCCCGCGTCGCCCGTGTCGGGAACGTCGCCGCCCGTGGCTTCCGCCTTTATCTCGATGCGTCCGCTACCGTTTACGGTCGCGTAATCGAGCTTCATGCCCTCGTACTTCTTCAGAAGGGGGCTGTTCTTCGCGCCGACCGCACAGTTCTCGAACGCCTTTATATAGGTTGCGAGAACCATATAGTCCTCCATAACGTAATCAAGCACGTTCACAGCGCCGTCAAACATAGCAAAGCCGTCGCCAAGGTCACGCAAGGTGTAGTTGTAGCCCGCCAGATTGTACCTTGCCTCAAGGTCAAGCGGCTCGTACTCGCCCGTTTCCTTATTATATATCTTGACGTTACGAACGCGATATTCTCCCGTAGGTGCGCCCGTCCAGACGCCCTTATCGTCCATCTGTACGGTGGACTCTATCGCGGTATTTATCTCGTATGTCATACCCGCAACGTGCAAAAATCCGCCGCACTCCGCATCGGACGCACTGCGCGCGCCCCATTCAAGAGCATCAAGGAGCTGCTGTCCCGTAACGGTCTGCAAGCAAGCAACGTTGCCAAAGCTGTGGATAGCCTTGCAGGTGAGGTAGGTAATGTCACCCGTTACAGCCGTGTTTCTGATACCGCCGCCGTTCATAATAGCTACGTCAACGTCAAGCCCCATATCGTCAAACACGTAGTAGAGCGCGTCTGCGGTAAAGTCGCCCGTGTTAGTTTCCTGAAGTCTTACGAGGCGGTCACCGTTTTCGGCGTAGTTGTCAAGCACAAGCTCGGTGCTGCCTATCTTAACGTCAAGCTGTGCGCTGACGCTGTTTATCCACTCGTCCTCGATAGCCTTAACGGTAGCGTCGGGAGTACCCTCAAAGGTGGTAATAAAGCTTGTGCTAATGCTACCGTCTGTGGATATTACCATCATACCGATGCGTCCAAAGTACTCGCCCGTCTGGGTAAGAAGCACGTCGTTGCCCGCCTTGTCAGCCACCTTGCTTCCCTCCACTACGGAGTGCGAGTGACCGTCGATAAAAGCGTCAAGTCCTTCGGTATTTGCAATAACGTCCTCGGACGTCCAAGGCTTTGAATTGGGGTCTACGCCCAAGTGACCAAGCGCGATAACGCGCGTAGCGCCCGCCGCCTTTGCGGCGTCGATAGCCGCTTGCACGTCGGCGTAAAGAGCCGCGCCGTCCTCGCCGCCGGAAATTCCGTAGACGTAATTGCCGTTCTCATCCTGAAAATATGCAGGTGTGGACTTTGTAAAGGTTTCGGGCGTGGTGATGCCGATAAAGGCTATCTTCTCCTCGCCAACGGTGAATATCTTATACGCGTCAAGCACGTTCTCACCGCGAACACCGTCTGCCTCGTGGTAGAAGTTGCAGGAAACGTAGGGGAAGCTTGCCCACTCGTCCGTAGCCTTTATCCTGCCCGCCATTCCGTAGTCAAACTCGTGGTTTCCGAGGGTGGCAAGGTCGTAGCCTACAGCGTTCATCAGCTTGATGATGCTTTCGCCCTTATCCATCGAGCCGTAGGCAGTACCCTGAATATGGTCGCCTGCGTCAACTAAAATAACGTCCTTATACTGAGCTTCAAGCTGCGCCTTGATAGCGGCAAGCTCGGAGTAGCCGAAGGGCTCTCCGTCGATATAGGTGTGTATATCGTTGGTGTAAAGGACGGCAATATCATCTGCCGTTTCGGCAGACGTGGGCAGAGCCAGCAGAGAAAGGCTCATCACTGTAAGAACAGCCAACAAAATTGAAATTATTTTACGCAAATTCGTGTCCTCCTTAAATAAATATATGCAGGAATTATTTTACACCATAAATTGAAAAAAGTAAATAGGCAATATTAATTTTATTATATATACTTGAATAATATTTTTTGGTTTAATTTCACGAATAAATTGTTTTTCCTCTTGTTTTTTTGATTTATATGTGATATCATTATAAAAAAGGAAAATTATTTCCAAGCTAAAGAAAGGACATTTTGTTATGAAGCTTAACCGATTGATCGCACTCTTGCTTCTCGTCTGCACGCTCGCACTTGCTTGCGCCTGCACGCCCGAAGCCAACAGCGGCGATCCTACCACCCCCGCCGAAACCACCCCTGCGGACACTACTCCCGCGGACACCACCGAGGAGGTCCTCCCCATCAGAGCGACCGACATCGTTCTTTCCAAGTCCGACGCTTCCTACAGAATAGTATATAAGGTCGGACTTAAGGATGAGGCGCAGAGAATTTTCAATCTTCTCACCTCGCTTGACTCCAGCTACGTTGCCGGCAAGTACACTCTCGCGGTCGACACCGCAGTTGCCGCTGACGGCAAGCCCGAGATCCTTATCGGTGACACCAACCGTCCCGCATCACAGTCGGCTAAAGCTACGCTCAAAACAGGTCTTTACTACGCTATTTACGTAGAGGGCAACGCCATTGCCATCACCTCTGCCAACGTTCTCGGTATCACCAAGGGCGTTGACGAATTCCTTGCAAAGCTCTCAAGCAGAGAGTACAGCGTGGTTTACGATAACGCCGAGGGCAACGTTGTAAAGCAGTATAGCGACAAGGATCCTCTCGATCTTCTTTACAACTTCGCAAAAAACAAAAAGCTCCCCGTTTACACCATTGCAGTTTCAAGCTCCAACGGCATTAAGACCAAGACCGTCAACGAGGGCAACCCCTGCCAGAACTGCTACTCCGTAACGAAGGTATATTGCGTTACCGCTATCGGTATGCTCGTTGACGATGGCAAGCTCAAGACCTCGGACACCATCGGCGACATCTTCAAGGAAGAGCTTGAGGCTTACGGCATCAACCCCATGAAGTGGAAGAAGGTAAAGATCCACGACGTTCTCAGACACCGCGCGGGCTTTGACCGCGGCTTCCTTGATATCGATGCCGAGGACAGCACCAAGTTCAAGTCTCAGGACTTCCTCTACCTCGTGCTTTCCGAGCCCCTCGATCACACCGCAGGTACTCACTATCAGTACACCGATGCGGCATACTACCTCATCTCCCGCGTTGTTACCAAGATCAGCGGTCAGAACCTTGACGATTTCCTTGCAGAGCGTCTCTTTAAGTACACCGACTGCCGCGAGTACGCATTTGCAAAATGCCCCTACGGCTATCCCATCGGTGCAACGGGTCTCTACATCAGAAGTGCTGACGTTGCAAAGCTTGGCAGAATCTATCTTGACGGCGGTAAATACAACGGACGTCAGATCATCTCCAAGACTTGGGTCGACACCGTTCTTAAGAACAGCTACGAGCTTGGCAATGCAGGCAGCAACGCCTACGCGAAGGGCGGTATGAGAGGTCAGAGACTTTACATCAACTTCGCAAAGAACGTTGCAGTTGCATGGCATTCCTACGACCCCAACGACAAGACAAATTCCCTTAAGGAATATCTCTACAACACCGTATTTTAATGCATAAAACGAAAAAGGCACGCTTTTTGAGCGTGCCTTTTTCAACATCGATGTATTTTACGAAAAAAATTCGAAAAAACTATTGCATTTATCCAAAGTTTATGATATAATACTATTTACTAATGTGGGCGATATTTTGTATCCGCCGTTATCCAATTTTGATCACAGTTTCGTAAGGAGATTATTATGGGAACTCTTGAAATCGTAATGGGCATCGTCCTTCTTGTGTTCGCACTCTTCCTCATCGTTTCCGTTCTTCTGCAGTCCGCTAAGGACAAGCGCCTCTCCGGTGCTATCGCAGGCGGCGCGGAATCCTTCCTTGGTAAGGACAGAGGTTCTCGCTTAGACAAGTTGCTCAATATCATTACCCCCATCGTTGCCGGCATCTTCGCCGTCCTCGTTATCGTAATGTACTGCATCGTTGCCTAAAGAAATAAACCCGACGCCGTGGCGTCGGGTTTATTTTTTATAAAACGTAAAGATATATGCAAAGGAACTGAAGCACCGTTCCGCCGAGAACGAAAAGGTGGAAGAGCGAGTGTATATACCTGTGTTTTTTTCCGATTCCGTAGACTGCCGCGCCTATCGTATACACAACGCCGCCGCCAACGAGCAAAATTATCCCCGCGGTATCAATCGCCGCGAGCGCAGTATCCCACGCGATAAGGATGCTCCAGCCCATTCCGATGTAGCACGCCATTGAAAACTTGGAATACTTTTTCATATCAAGCGCTGTAAGCGTGGCGGCAATGACGGCGAGTCCCCAGACTATAGCAAAGATTATCCACGCCCATTTTGCGGAAACGGGGCGGATAGCCTCCCAAAGTATCGGCGTGTAAGTACCCGCAATGAGAAGGTATATCGTACAATGGTCGACCACGCGCATGAATTTTTTCTTTTTTTCGTCGCGCATCGCGTGGTAGGTTGCGGACACGGAATAAAGCAGCATCAGCGCGACACCGTATATTATACTGCCCGCGATCGCCCACGCGCTCTTGGCGGCAGTAAGGCACATAACGAGGGCGACCGCGCCAAAGAGCGCTCCCGCGGCGTGGGTAAGTGAGTTGAGGCGTTCCTCTCCGAGCGTGTAGTTCGGGAGCGTGATCTTGGAAAGGCGCGAGGGGCGCGCCTCGTAGCTTGAATGAGTGTTGAGATTTGCAGTTGCGAAGCTTGACATAATGCGATTTCCTTTCGGTTTGTTCTGCCTATATTATATCCACCGAAGGCAATAAAAGTCAATCTACTCTCCATTTTCACGGTTATACACCTCGTTCCCGCGCGGTAGAAAAAGAAAAACGGCACTCTACTGACAGTAGAGTGCCGTTTTTTCGTCAATATATCTCAATAAGCTCCTTTGTGGAGTGTGCAAAATTCACTATTCCCTGCTCGGTTACGCCTATCATATCCTCAATGCGACAGCCGTACTTGCCCTCGATATAAATACCCGGCTCGACGGTCACGATATGACCGACCTTAAGCACCTTGTCGCGCGGTGAGCGCGGCGAGAGGTTGGGGGACTCGTGTACGTACATTCCGACTCCGTGACCGAGCGCGTGACCGAAATACCTGCCGTAGCCCGCGTTGCCGATAATGTGCCTTGCGGCAAAATCCATTTCATAACAGCCTATTCCCTCTTTTGCAAGCTCAAGCGCCGCAAGCTGGGCGCGAAGCACGGTGTTATATATCTCCCTTTGCTCATCATCAGCCTTGCCGATAACGATGGTGCGCGTCATATCCGAACAATAGCCGTCCACCTTCGCGCCGTAGTCCATCGTAAGAAATCCCTTTTCAAGTCTTTCGTAGCGCGGTACTCCGTGGGGGCGCGAGGATGCGCTTCCCGAAATCGCGATAGTTTCAAACGCCGCCGCTTCCGCGCCGTGCGAACGCATAAAGAATTCAAGTTCAAGCGCGACCTGCATCTCCGTCATATCGGGGCGAATGAACTCCACTATGTGCGAAAAAGCCGCGTCTGCGATGTTCTGCGCCTTCGCTATCGACGCCATTTCCTCGGCATCCTTGTATTCGCGCAAAGTGTCGATAAGGGCGGATGCTCCTCCGACAACCTCACAGTCCTCGAAAGCTGACTTGCAGGACTCAAAAGCGCGAAGCGCAAGCGTTGCCTCTTCAACTCCGATGCACTTTACGCCGCAGTCCGAAAAGATGCGGCGAGCCATCTCCAGCATAGGACAATTGGGCATTATTATTTCAAATTCCGAAGCGGCGCGGCTTGCCTTAGCCGCCTCAATATATCGAAAATCCGCTAAAAGACAAGCTCTTTTTTCCGTAACGAGCACAAACCCGTCCGTATAATCAAAGCCCGTAAGATATCTCTGATTTATCTCCGATGTTATGAGAAGCGCGTCGAATCTACCGTCACTTGCCATTGCGGCGCGCAATCTTTCAAGATGTGTCATATTTATCTCCTTTCGGCGCTCACGCCTTGTTTTTCTTTGCTTGCTTGCGGCGAAAACGCCACATCACAGGTCTTTCCATAAGCCGCTTGAAGCGGAAGAAAAGGCTTTTCTTGTCCCTTATCGGCGGGACGAGTATGGCGGCGCGTGCGCCAAGTCGGCGTGCGGAAAGCACGTCGGTGTATATCTGGTCACCGAGGAACACGGTGTTCTTCGGTGTCGCGCCAAGCTCATTCATTATCGCACCGAGGCGTTTTCTGCTCGGCTTTTTGCAATCCGCATACGCGCGCACTCCGAGCGTGCGGTTGAAAAGCTCAATGCGCTCAGGTCCGTTGTTGGAAACGAGCACGATGACGATACCCGCCTCCGAGACAGCGCGAATCCACGCGCTGATGCGCTCGTCGGGCTCGGCAACCTCGTAGGGCGCGAGAGTATTATCCACGTCGCTGAAAAGATATTTACATCCGAGCGACAGCAAAAAATCGGGTGATATTTCGTAAAAATTATTAAAATAATGATCGGGTGCAAGATAGGACAGCATCACGGCTCCGCCTTTTAATTTTTCTCGTATATATTTTACCACATTTCCGCCGTTCTGGCAATAGAAATTTAAAAATCCGTTTTCATTACGTCTGTCGATTTTTGTCGCACGTCTGCGCCCCAACCGTCATATCCTATACCGAGGGAGAAATCTAAGACTCGGAGAATGTTTTATGGCTATTTTCACAAATTTTGCAACTCTTTCCTACAACGGCGGCTCGGCTACCTCCAACACGGTAGTAGGCGAGATACAAGAAGCCGTTTCCGCGACGAAAACGGCAGTTACCAAGACCTACGGTGACAATACGGTGGTGACTTACGTTGTCTCGCTGATAAACAGCAGCTCGTCTGCCGTTTCGGGACTCACGCTCACCGACGACCTCGGCGCGTACAGCTTCGGCGGCGCGAACGTGTATCCGCTTGAATACACCGACGGCTCGGTGCTTTACTACGTTAACGGACTTTTGAACGCACCTCCCGCCGTAACCGCAGGACCTCCCCTCGTTATCAGCGGGATTTCCGTCCCCGCAGGCGGCAACGCCACTATCGTTTATGAAACGACCGTCACGGGCTTCGCGCCCCTTGCGGCAGGCTCTATCATCGACAACGTAGTCACGATAACGGGCAGCGGCTTGACCTCGCCCGTTACGACTTCCGAAATCGTAAGTGCCGTCGAGACGTCCGCACTCAACATCACGAAGGCAGTAAGCCCCTCGACCGTTGCGCCCAACGGTCTGCTGACCTACACCTTTTTGATTGAAAACACGGGCAATCAGCCCGTTGTCGCAACAGACGACCTCGTTTTGAGCGACAATTTTGACCCTATTCTTACGGGCATCGTAGTTACCCTTGACGGAACTGTGCTGACGCTCGGCACGGACTACACCTACGACGAAGCAACGGGTGCGTTTGCGACGGTGGCAGGACGCATTACCGTTCCCGCCGCGACCTATACGCAAAATCCCGACGGCTCGTGGGTGACCACCCCCGGCACCGCATTTCTTAGCATAAGAGGTACGGTATAAGCCCTATTTCCGCATCCGACGGCGGCTCACGCCACCTTCTCCCTCGCAATAACGGCGCATAGCCGCCGCCCGCGGCACACCTGCGAAGCCCGCTTCGCAGGTGTTGGGAGAGAGAAAAGTGCAGAGTGCAAAGTGCAAAGTGCAAAGTGCAAAGTTAAGGTAAAAAACGGAATAAGCCAAAGGCTTATTCCGTTTTTATTATATTAAATGCTTTTTGCGGTGCAAAAGGCTACCTTTATTCGGGTAATCTATCACAGAACATCAAAAGATTCGAGGTGATCTTTTCTTCCTCCGTAAGAGGCTTGAACGTACCGTTTTCATAAAGAATATCCATAAGCATCAGCGCAACAGTTCTTCCCACGAAGCCTCCCACGCTCCAATCCACTACAAATTCACGCATCTGCGGCGGATAATCCTTTGCAGATATCATCGCTTGCTCCAGAGCATAATCCGCAAAGGTTTTTTTGATCTCCTCGCCGAGGGTTGGAAGCTTTGAGAAAAATTCATTTTGGTCACCGCGCATTACCATAATGTTGATTTTATTCTCTTTGCTTAAATATCTGCGCTCCCTCAGGCGTTCAAATTTTTCCTTGTTTGCTGGTGTGTTATCTATCGCTCCCGTTATAAATTCATATAAATATTCATAGTCTGACGTAAGATTGTTTGCCCAATATCCCTCACGCGAGCAATAACGCGTGTCGACCGACCACGAGCTTACAGAAGGATATTTCTGCGACCAACGAGTCATATCACCGCAAGCCCAATAAGAAGGATAGCTACGAGTTGGAACGTAATCCGCGTCGCGTTGCTTTGCGGGAATGTCAACAAAGGCGATATACTCACCGCCGTCCAAGGTCTTGATAATGTACTTGGAAAGGTCTGTTTTCAATTCAACTCCGCATTTGTTGGTTACCGCGTAAAATATTGCAGCCGCCTCAAAAAGCTCCCTGTTTCCGCTTGGAATATAAATATCTTTTATATCTGCGATTCTCGCACGCACCTGCGGCACGTATTCCTTTGCCAGAAGTCTTGCAACCTCCATTTGCTTTTGCCTTTGCTTGTCCTGCTGCTCAAGAGAATATGTTTCGGGATTGAATTCCACATACGTTGTGTAGCGATTTCCTGCTTGCCTTACCAAAAAGCCGTTAGCCTCCAGCTCTTTGACCGCATCCTCAATATAAACGGGAGTAAGCCCAAGCTCCTCGGCGATACCAACCAGCGTTTTTGGGGTATGATAAACGCTATATACGATATTAAGATTTAACTTGTTACTCAGATAATGCTCGGGGCCTCCGTTCTTTCCGGGAGTGCCGCCATGCCCGACGCTATTTGCTTCAATAGGCTTAATGCCAAGCTTTCCAATTTTTCTTTCCATACTAAAACCCTCCTTTAAATCGTTTCTGGCCTTGCTAAGATGCCATTTTACAGTACCCCCGGGAATCCCTGTTTCTTCGGTGATAGCAGAAACAGTCTTATTCTCGTAATAAAATGAATAGATAATCTTACGGCGAGTTTCTGTCAAAAACGCAATCTCGCGGCGTAGCATATCGAGCATATCTTCCGAATCTTCTTCCCAAATCGGCGTGTCATCGGGAAGCTCCATGCCGTCTATTGAAATTCCTTCGTGCTTCTTCTTTGAAGATACGAATTTTGAATAGACGTGCTCTGAAATTCGCCAAACGTATCCGTCCATGTTGAATATTTCCTTTGACGAAAGAAAGGATAAATAAACCTCTGCGACAATATCAGAGCTTAATTCCTCCGCCTCCTCGTAAGAAAATGCCTTTTTCATTGCAAAGGCATATATCTTTGGCAGATACTTAACAATTAACTCGTCCGCTTTCTTCTTTTCCATTTTATCACCTCGGTACCGTTTGACTATATAGTGGAAGGAAATATAAAAAGGTTGGAACTTTTTAAATAATTATATCATAAATTTCAAAAAAGTCTATGCCGTCAGAATGTAATTTTTAGAAATCAAAAATAAAGCCCTGCCGATGCGGAGCTTTATTTTTAATATAAATGCTTTTTGCGGTGCAAAAAGCTTCCTTCACATTTTGCGAAGCAAAATATTTCACATTTGCCGTAAGGCAAATATTTCACACGGCGAAGCCGTATTTCACCCATTCCGCAAGGAATGGATTTCACTGAAAACGTCAGCGGCGTTTTCCACGCCCGCATTTGCGCTTAATGCCCTGCTAACCTTTCATTACTGCTTGCGCAAATGGATCAAAAAGCTTCGCTTTTTGAGGTGGGTCCTCAATATTACATTTACGCCATAAAGAAAACGACACCTTGCGGTGTCGGTGAATGATGGGATTCAGAACCCGCATTTGCGCCTAATGCCCTGCTAACCTTTCATTACTGCTTGCGCAAATGAATCAAAAAGCTTCGCTTTTTGAGGTGGGTTCTCAATATTATATTTACGCCATAAAGAAAACGACACCTTGCGGTGTCGGTGAATGATGGGATTCAGAACCCGCATTTGCGCCTAATGCCCTGCTAACCTTTCATTACTGCTTGCGCAAATGAATCAAAAA
>JAZPZM010000147.1:0-5327 GCA_045544735.1 Eubacteriales bacterium | reverse complement strand
AGAACGACATGGCTACGATCCGACTTTTCATTTATATCCGCGGGGCGGTCGGCGGCATCACCGAACAGCTCGTCGATAGAAACACCAAAAAGCTCCGCTATTTCGGGAAGAAGCGCAACGTCGGGTATACACATATTATTTTCCCATTTTGAAACGGCTTGAGCAGTTACGCCTAATTTGTCGGCAAGCTGACATTGAGTCAAGTCTGAGCGTATGCGCAAGCGTCTTATGTTTTTTCCTATGTTCATCCTTCGTTCTCCTTTTTCGTGGCAAATTTTGAGAGGGTCTTATTATAGCACAGTAAAAATCCAAATACAAGACTTGACTTTTTTGCGTTTTTATGGTATAATATATGTGTAAGGAAATACCGCCGAGAGCGATTTTATCGCTCTCGGCGCTTTCTATTTTACTTTTCTACACTCATCCAACAACCTTCTGCTCCAATACCATCTTCGGGAGGTGTTAATACGCCTTTTTCGATAAGACATTCAACAACTGCGTCAAGAATCGGCATACTCGCAAGGTTATTCGCCAATCTCCATTCTCCAAGGAGATACTCGGGAACAGATTTTTTGATAAGTTTTGCAACTTTTGCTGCAACAATTTCAGCATCGGCATCGAAATATCCATTCTGCAAAGCATTACTGATATCAAATAGTCTGCTTCTATCGGCAAGAGCATTTACAAGAATCTTGGTATAAAGCATATTCCCATCACGGTACAAATATCCGCACTCAATAGCTTTTGCGGCGTGCTCCTTTTCTTTTTCGGAAAGCAACGTAATATCAAGACCTTCAATTGCGCGGAGCGCAAGTTGGATTTGAGGATCTTTAGATACATTTAATCCGCAGCTAAAGTGTTTTTTAATACGTGTGACGTAGATATTATCAAGATGAACATTAGAAAATCCGCACACGTTTTGCGCGTCAACGCCATCCCAACCACCGCCATAATACTTGCCGTTATCTACATATCCAAACACGCTAAACGGACGATCTGTTTTCTCAACGTCAGCAAAATGATTTTTCTTCAAAGCACACTCAACACAATAGGAGAAAGCATCTGCGATATTAAATATCTGTTGCCAAAGAATCAAATTCATATCTACTCTTTTATTAAGATACGGAAAAGCAAGATATTCGGATCTATGCTCTTCAATGTAGCTTGATATAGTTTCGCAAATTTTCGGCAATTGTTCTGTATAAATTTCATTTGCTTTTTCGAACACATCCTTGTCAAGCAAAATGAAATTAAGTGCATATTTGCCGTTTTCCAAGCGACGAAGAAATCCGTACTTGCCGTTTTCTCCTTTGCGTAAAATTTCAAGTTCTTCTTCGACGTAAACCGTGGGAACGTTCAGTTCTTCCGCAATTTCGAACGCGCTCATTGGCTTCTTGTGGCAAAGCCACACAATATGATTTGAGAACATTCTCGTGCATACGTTTCGCGGATCTCCCCAAGCGGGACTTCCGGTTCCCCAAATGACAAAATCGATTTTGTCAAGCGTAACGGGTTTATTATAATTATCAGACATTTCTTCTACCTCTCTTTTGATTTTTTGCCTTGCTGAAAATAGTCTTTGACGAACAGCGCCTTCACTTGTTCCTTGCTTCTTTGCTATCTGCGCAGTGCTAAGACCGTCTATGTAGAACATGATCATTACTTCTCGGTATGCTTTTGTCAGGAATGCTATTCTTCGATATACAGAGGTCAATAGTGCTTTAGTATCATCCGAATCTTCCTCTTCTGCAATTTCAAGTAGTATTTCTTCAAAATCCCCCTCATAGATCATCTCCGTGTGTTTTCTGCGCTTGTTTGAAAAGTCAGCGTAAACGTTACGCGCCACCCTCCAAATAAACGGATATACATTTTCGATCTCTCCGTCTGTTTGGGCGGCTTTTACAAGAGTATAAACTATGTCAGAGCAAAGCGCTTCAGCCTCGTAGCTGTCATTGGTCCTTGCATAACAAAAGTCAAATAGCTTATCAAGCAAGTTGTCATCAAAATATTTTAGCAAGTCTTGTTTTTTCATCTTTTTCTCCAAGCGATTGATCAATGCTTTCACTTATATAGTCCGTGTGTTGAGGGAAATGTTAGGTGGAATTGAAAATATTATATCATAAATTTATAAATTAATCTATAACGAATCCGCCGAGAGCGACAAAATCGCTCTCGGCGGTGCTACATTTTAATGATTTAATTATACAAGTGTACTAACCAATCGGATTTAAGTTCTTCGTAACCTTTTCCAAATGTTGATGCGATATCCTGTGAGTGATAGGCATCAAGCACCTTTTCAATACCGTATGTATCAACAAGATAAAGAACGAGAGAGGTCGCTTGTTCGTAGGAGAGCTCGCTGCCGACTGCGTTGCAATCGGTATTGTTGACGAGCTTATATGCATATCCGAGAGTTTCATACGTATTTGTGTCCAATTCTATTTTTGCATTTACATCTGTATACAAACGCAAATCAAAGGTGTTTACAGATTCTATTTTTCCGCCCCGTGCGATGTATTCCTCATACACTCTCTTATAAAAAACGTATTTTGTGTTTCCTACATTGGCTTGCTCGTCAAAGTATCCTTGCTTTGCCATCGTTAATAGCTGCACATAGGACGCAGTGACCTGAGCGTTAAATCCAAGAGATTTTCCGAAATAATTGCAAAGCCCTTCACTCAACCAAATGTTATCATTTTTTGTGATGCCCATTGCGTGTACGGCTTCGTGGAGCATATAATACGAATCGTTTATATACATATCTCCATTTGAATACAGTGTTTTGTTGTACCCACTTCCATCAAAGATCATATAGTAATTGAACTTTCTTTCAGTATTCAATCCTTCACTCAAACCGTTGTTTTTCAAATGATCTATCATTTTAAGCAAGCCTGTAGTATTATAATAAATAAAACCATGATATTGTGTGGGACTGCCTGCATCAAAATCCTTGAAATAATAAGTCACATTTCCGAAGGAAAAAATGTATTTGTGCTGTGTGTTCGAGGAAAAGTCCATCGAAGCAAGAAAGACTTCCACTTCCGGAGCGTTGGCGTATTTAACATCTAAGCCAAGGGATCTCAGGTATTCATCCTTATATTCGCACCGTTTTTCTAAGTTGAGTATCGCCTCTGCACCGTATTTGTCGTAAATGAAGGCAAACAACGCCTCTGCCACGGGAACTGACTTTGCTTTGTCATACGTGAAGAAGTGATCATATAACGTGAGATAAGTCAGATTTGCGCGATCCGAAAAAAACTCTTTTAGGTTTTCTACCCGTTTTCCTTTTTCGTACGCCGCAATACCGTAGGTGATCCACTCTTCTCCGCTTGAACGGAGCAATTCAAACGGATCTTCGGGTGTTTCGGTGGATGTATCGGTCGAGTTATCCGAAGTCGGAGGTTCTGTATTCTCCGGCAAATCCGGTGTATTAGTACATGAACCGAGCAACATTGCCATCAGCAAAAGAATCGCTATAAAAGAAAGTTTAGTTTTCATTGGCTTCACCTCTCGTTTGAGAAATATATTCCTCGTACCTGCTTTGCAGAGCAGAAATTTTATCTTTGAATTGTTCAAATTCCGGAATGTTTACAATGTTTTGCAAAAGCTTTTTGCATATCTGTTCTTTCGGAACGGCGTTTCGCAACGTTGTGGAGTACAGGATTTTGGATTTGTTTTCTTTCTCGGATTCTATCATATGCTTTTCCAACGTAGCAATAATCCGTTCAATATATTCTTCCGCTCTGTCCGTTTGCCCAAGTTGAACGTATAGCTTCGCAATCTCTGCATAATCGGACATAAGCGGTGGATCATAAAATCCCGCATACTTGCCGTCCAACACAGTCTCAAGTAAAGCCGCCGCTTTTTTATAGTAAAAAAGCTTTTCCTGTGGCGGCATATCCGGCAAGATCAGTTGCCGAACAGAGCATTCTGCAAGATCGACTGTGTAAATGATATTTTTCAAAACTTGAGATCTGTATTCCTCGCCGTCCATTACAAACTTCGCGTATACCTCACGGCTATGCCCCAAGGACGGCAACTTTTTATAATAATACTTTCCTTTTTCCCGAATGGCAGGATCTTTCGACTCGGAGCAAAGCTGAAGCATGATTCGGTAGATTTCATTACGCTTATCATCATCGGTACAACACTTTTCGGCATGTTCTGCAAGAGATATCATTTTTTCGACACGATCTTTATCGTAAAGCTTTTTCCGGTATACGTGAAGCATAACGTCGGGATAGTTGCCGTAATTGTCGGGATTCAATTCTATTTCACGAATCCACGCCTGATATACGCCTTCCCAATCCTTTTTGGCATGAAGCTCGTGAATTTTCGCTTCAAACTCTCGCCGATGCTCAATGCTCCAAACCAATTCCATATTGAACAAGGAATCGATAGAGCATTTAAAAAGCAAGGCGATTTTAGGCAAAAGCGCAATATCGGGTGACAATAGTCCGCGCTCCCACTTTGAGACGGTTTGCGAGGAAACACCAAGGTGGTCGGCTACAGCCTCTTGCGTCATGCCGTGAGTCACGCGTAATTCTTTTAATTTGTTTTTGAGTTCCATATATTTTACACCTTATTTTTCATCCAATAATCGTATTTCTTTTTTCGGTAGAGCAAAAGAAAAGCTATATATGTCAGACAGTCGAGAATGGCACTTAATAGGTAGCCCACAAAAGGAATATTGATCATTGAATCAAACAAGCACATCGGGGCAAAGAAGAAAGTCGGAAAAGAAATCGTTTTCTTTCCAAACACCACACTATCGAATGTGTTCAGTATAAAACAGATCAAAACAATTGAAGCAATACAGATAAGCATTTTGGATTCACGCTTCAAAACCAGCTTGAAATCATCTGCCAAAGAAATATACTGCCTATCTTTGTAATCTGAAACGACCTCATCTTCACCGATGCCTTTTCTAATTTTTGATGTGTACAATAAGAAAAATCCGAACGCAACCGTTGTCATAAGCGCAATCAAAAACAATCTTAAAGTGGGATTTTCAAGACCACTCAAAAGCGCTCCCCAAATGGCGTATAGAGCAATATATGCGACCAGCGTGATAATTGAAGCAAATGTGATATTCCAAAGTGTTCGTTTCATAATTTCCTCCATAGGTTTTAGTTAGATTTATTATATCACAAATTGCACTAATTGTAAATGGACAATATGGCTCACGGTTGTGTCTGTTTTATATCAAAACAAAACACCGAGAGCAACCAAACCGGTTACTCTCGGCAGTGAACGTAATTATGGGTTTATACTTTTACCTTCAACACAAAACACTCCGTTCGTAAAAGGCTTTTTAAAATCAGGTC
>JAZPZM010000146.1:0-26401 GCA_045544735.1 Eubacteriales bacterium | reverse complement strand
TTTCGGGGGCGGTGGTGTCGGGCGCGGTGGTTTGGGGCGCGGTTGTGTCAGCCGCCGTGGTGCCTGCCGCCGTGGTGTCTGCCGCGGTTGTGTCAGCCGCCGTGGTGTCTGCCGCAGTAGTGTCAGCCGCGGTAGTGTCAGCCACAGTAGTATCGGGTGCGGTGGTGTCTGGTGCGGTGGTGTCGGGTGCAGAAGTGTCAGGTGCGGTGGTAGTCTCTCCTTCGCCGCCGTCGCACGCTACGAAGCACGAAACGCACATAATGAGCGCGAGGATGAGAGCTAAGATTCTGGTTGTTGCTTTCATTTTTCCTCCTGAAAAACGTTTAATCGTTGATGCAATTATACCCCCATTTTTTCACTTTGTCAAGCTTTTCCACTTTTTTATTGACAACCCTAAAAAAAGCGATTATAATAAAATAGAATAAATATATACTTAATTATGAGGAAGAATGAGATGTTAAAACGATTCATTGCCTACTACCGTCCGTATCGCGGGATGCTTGCGCTCGATATGCTTGCGTCCGTGCTGATCTCCCTTATCGGTATGGTCTACCCAATGGTCACGAACACGATGCTCGGCGACCTCATCCCCAACCGCAAGTTCCGCGCCGTGATAATCGCGGGTCTTATCGTGCTTGCGCTCTATATTCTGCGTATGCTTCTGCGCTATTTCGTGCAGTATTACGGTCACATCGTCGGTGTAAAGATGCAAGCGCAGATGCGCCGCGACCTTTTTGACCACCTGCAAAAGCTTCCCTTTTCGTTCTACGACGAGCACGAAACGGGTAAAATAATGACGCGCATGACCTCCGACCTCTTTGACGTCAGCGAGCTTGCGCACCACGGCCCTGAAAACCTGCTTATCAGCTCGGTAATGCTCGTTGGCTCGTTCATCTACCTTTGCACGCTCAACGTATGGCTGACACTCATCGTTTTTGCGTGCATTCCCTTCCTCATTATCGTTGCGACTATCTCGCGCCGCAAGATGCGCAAGGCGTTCTCCGAGCGCCGCAAAAGCACCGCCGTTATCAACGCCTCGCTTGAAAGCAGTATTTCGGGCATTCGCGTGACGAAGGCGTACACCAATTCCGAAAAGGAAAAGGAAAAATTCGAGGTCGGCAACAAGTCGTTCGTCGAGGCTTGCCGCGACGCTTACCACGCGATGGCGCAGTTCCACGCGGGCTCGTCGTTTATCACCGATATCTTCAACGTTATCATACTTATCGCGGGCGGTATCTTCCTTTACAACGATGCTATCAGCTTTGCCGAGTATTCGGCGTTCATCGTTTCGATAAACCTCTTTATCTCCCCGATAAACACCCTTATCGGCTTTATGGAGTCATATCAGAACGGCATCAGCGGCTTTGAGAGATTCTTGCAGGTGCTTGACGCAGAGCCCGAGCACGAGCCCGAAAACGGCAAGGTGCTTACGAGCGTTGAGGGCAAGATAGAGCTTCGCTCGCTTGAATTTTCCTACGAAAGCTCCGGCGAGGTGCTTCACGGCGTTGACCTGACCGTAGAAAAGGGCAAAAAGCTCGCTCTCGTCGGTCCGTCGGGCGGCGGCAAGACCACCATTTGCCACCTTATCCCGCGCTTTTACAAAACGGGTGACAATCAGATATTCATCGACGGCACGGACATAAATTCCGTTACATCGGACTCTCTTCGCCGTCACATCGGTATAGTTCAGCAGGACGTTTTCCTCTTTAACGGAACTATCCGCGAGAACATTCTTTACGGTAAGCTCGACGCGAGCGAGGACGAGGTCATCACCGCCGCCAAACGCGCAAATATCCACGATTGGGTAATGACGCTTGAGAACGGCTACGACACCGAGATAGGTGAGCGCGGCGTTAAGCTTTCGGGCGGTCAGAAGCAACGCCTCAGCATCGCGCGCGTGTTCCTTAAAGACCCCGCTATACTCATTCTTGACGAGGCGACCTCGGCACTTGACAACACCACGGAGATACTTATCCAGCGTGCGCTTGACGAGCTTTGCCGCGGCAGAACCACCATCATCGTGGCGCACCGCCTTTCCACCGTGCGCGGCGCTGACGAGATAGCCGTTATCGCGTCGGGCAGAGTTGCGGAGCGCGGAACTCACGAGGAGCTTATGAAGCTTGAGAACGGCATCTACGCAAGGCTTTACAGCCTGCAATTCAGAGAGGGCGAGGGCGACACCGCCACCCTTTCACAAACTATTGGATTTTAATTTCGGAGGTATACCGCAATGACGGATAAGGAAAGATTTATATCTATATTTAAGGAAAAAATAACGCGCGAGGGCTCGCGCGAGCTGCTTAATTACCTTTGCTCGGAGTCGTGTGACTTTTTCATCGCGCCCGCATCCACGCGCTATCACGGCGCGGAGATCGGCGGACTTTGCCGCCACAGCCTGAACGTCTACGATTGCCTTTGCGACCAGCTTGCCCGCCGCCGTATGAAGGACGATTACGGCATTCATTACAGCGAGGAGAGCATCGCCATCGCCGCGCTTCTGCACGATCTGTGCAAGATAAATTTTTACAGGGTAGAAAGCCGCAACGTCAAGAAAAACGGCGTATGGGAGGCAGTGCCTTATTACACCATCGAGGATAATCTCCCCTACGGTCACGGCGAAAAATCCGTTTACATCATTTCGGCGTATATGCGCCTGACGCGCGACGAGGCGTTTGCTATCAGATACCACATGGGATTTTCAGGTCCTGAGGACAAAAATCAGATAGGCAGAGCGCTTGAGATGTTCCCGCTTGCGTTTGCGCTCAACGTTGCGGATATGGAGGCGGCGTACTTTATGGAAGGCAGCCCCAATAACTGATTTTCAGGAGGTAGAATATGTCAAATTATCCAACCCCACATATTAACGCCGCGCCGTCCGATTTCGCAAAGACGGTGCTTATGCCGGGTGACCCCCTGCGCGCAAAATTCATTGCCGAAAATTTCCTTACCGACGCAAAGCTTGTAAACGCCGTGCGCGGTATCAACGGCTACACGGGATATTACAAGGGCGAGCGCGTCAGCGTGATGGCGTCGGGTATGGGAATGCCCTCGATAGGCATTTACAGCTACGAGCTTTATAATTTTTTCGGCGTTGAAAACATCATCCGCGTCGGCTCGGCGGGCGGTATGCAGGAAAGCGTGCGCGTGCGCGATATCGTTCTCGGCGCGGGCGCTTGCACCGACTCGGCGTATGCAAATCAGTTCCGCCTTGCGGGTGCTTTTGCCCCCATTGCCGATTTTTCACTCCTTCGCCGCGCGGCAGAGCTTGCCGAGGAGCGCGGACTTCGCTACCACGTAGGAAATATAGTTTCCTCGGACTGCTTCTACCACGATAACGCCGATGCCGCGCCCGCGTGGCAGAAAATGGGCGTTCTTGCCGTGGAGATGGAGGCGGCGGCGCTTTATATGAACGCCGCGCGTGCGGGCAAGCGTGCGCTTGCGATATGCACCGTGTCCGACCACCTGCTCACTCACGAGGCGACCTCCGCCGAGGAACGGCAGACGAGCTTTACCGATATGATGGAGCTTGCGCTTGAGGTCGCAATTTCGTTTAATAAATGATGAATAAAGTAAATAAAAACGCCCCCGCAAAGCGCGTTTTTCTGATCGTGCTTGACAGCGCGGGGATAGGCAACGCGCCCGATGCCGTACAGTACGGCGACGAGGGCGCAAATACCTTTTTGTCGATATCGCGCTCCGAAAAATTTAATATCCCGAACCTTAAAAAAGCGGGGCTTGGCTGTATTGACGGCGTAGAGTACCTCGGCGGCGAGCTTGGCGGCGCGGTGTGTCGCCTGAGTGAGCGCTCGCGCGGCAAGGACACGACCACGGGTCATTGGGAGATGATGGGCGTTATCTCGTCCGTGCCGTTTCCGACCTACCCCGACGGCTTCCCCGATGAGATAATCGAAAAATTCTCCGCCGCTACGGGACGCGGCGTGCTTTGCAATAAGCCCTATTCGGGCACGGCGGTGATAAACGATTACGGAGCGGAGCATCTGCGCACGGGTGCGCTGATAGTGTATACCTCGGCTGACAGCGTTTTCCAGATAGCCGCGCACGAGGACATCGTGCCGCCCGAAAAGCTTTACGAATACTGCCGCATCGCGCGTGATATCCTTGTGGGTGAGCACGCGGTGGGGCGCGTTATCGCGCGTCCGTTCGAGGGCGAGGCAGGCGCGTTCAAGCGCACCGCGCGCCGTCACGATTTTTCGCTTGAGCCTACGGGATACACGCTCCTTGACGCTATAAAGGACGCGGGGCTTGACTCCATTGCCGTCGGAAAGATAAGCGATATCTTCGCCGCACGCGGAATCACCGAAAGCATACCTACCGCATCAAACGCCGACGGTATGGCAAGGACCGAGGAACTTTTGGAGAGGGATTTTAACGGGCTTTGCTTTGTAAATCTCGTTGAGTTTGATATGACCTACGGTCACCGCAACGACGTTGACGGCTACGCCGCCGCAATGAGCGAGTTTGACCGCCACCTCGGCAGAATTCTTCCAAAGCTGCGCGAGGGCGACGTTCTGATGATAACTGCCGACCACGGCTGTGACCCTGCCTTTACCCAAAGCACCGACCACAGCCGCGAGTGCGTGCCGTGGCTCATTCTCGGCAAGGGTGTAAGGCGAATAAATCTCGGCACGCGCCACGGCTTTGACCACATCGCCGCGACGGTGGCGGAATTACTCGGCGTTGATTTTGACACCGACGCCACGGGGCTTGCCAACGATATTTTGGAGACTAAAAATGACGAATGAAGCGTTAATAGAAGCCGCAAGGGCGGCAATGGCAAGGGCGTATGCGCCCTATTCGCACTTTTACGTCGGTGCGGCGCTCCTTTGCGCCGACGGCAAGCTGTTTTGCGGCGCGAATATCGAGTCCGCCTCATACGGCGCGACGGTCTGCGCCGAGCGCGTCGCGTTTTCCAATGCCGTATTTGAGGGCGAGCGCGATTTTACGGCGCTTGCCGTAGTCGGCGGCAACGGCGGCAAAATTACCGCCGAATGCGCACCCTGCGGCATCTGCCGTCAGGTGATGGCGGAGTTTTGCCCCCCCGACTTCAAAATACTGCTTACCGACGGCAAGACAGTCAGCGCACATACCCTCGGTGAGCTGCTTCCGCTTGCATTTAATAAAGAAAGCTTGAAAAATGAACAATAAAAAAATAGTAAAAACGGCGGTGGCACTAAAGCTCGCTTTGCCGCTGATAGCCGCAATTTTGGCACTCGTTTTCTCGTTTTTGCCGCTTGTGCGCTTCACCGTTGACGGCGCGGACAAGGGCGCAATATCCGCGCTTGAGCTTCTTTCCGATATGGGAAGCACGCTCGCGAAAAACGAGGGCGTAAAGCTCGACGGAGTCAGCAGACTCTTTCTTGAGGACGTAAGGGTAGCCGTGGCGGTGTTTTATATCTTCGCCGTGCTTTCGGTCGTGATATCTCTGTATCTTGCCGTAACGTCACTTCGCGCACTTTCCCTACCACCCAAGAGTCACGGTGCAAATCGCGCAAAGGTCTGGCTCGGCTTTGTGTTTCCGCGCTTTTTCATAGTGCCATTCTGCACGCTTTTGCCGCTTGGCGTAACGCTGTTTCCCCACCTTATATATTCGTATTACGTTACTTGGTTTGGGTATGAAACGAAATTTGCCCTCGGCGGCGGAGCGTACGCGGGCACGGTGGCGGTGCTACTGCTGTTCGCCGTAGACGCGGCACTTTTTGCCCTCACGCGCAAGGCGGAGCGCGAGCATCAGCTCGATATGTGGGAAAAATATTAAAATAATGAAAAAACTGCTCGGCGCGGGCAGTTTTTTTGAAAAACGTGATAGAAACCCAAAATTTTGCGGTCTATATAGATGAAAGCGCTTTTAGTTCGGGAAAGGAGGAAGGCTATGAAGGATAACGAGATAATAGAGCTTTATTTTGCCAGAGATGAAAAAGCGATAAATGAAACGGCTAAACGCTACGGCAAATACTGCCATACGGTCGCCAATAATATTTTGGGCAATCCTTCCGACGCGGAGGAATGCGTGAACGACACGTATCTTCGCGCGTGGAACGCCATTCCGCCCGAACGTCCGCGTGAGCTTAAGCTCTTTCTTGCGAAGATAACGAGAAATCTTGCGCTCAACCGCTATTTTGCCGCCAAAAGCGAAAAGCGCGGCGGCGGTGAGATGACCGTTGCGCTCTCGGAGGTGGAGGATTTTATTTCCGACGGTGCTTCACTTGACGAAGGCGTTTGTGCAAAGGAGCTTGCGGCACATCTTCGCCGCTTCCTGCTTACGCAGTCGAGCCGCGACAGAGCGATATTCGTGTGCAGATACTTTTATTTTGAGTCCGTACCCGACATCGCGGCGGCGAAGGAGATAAGCGAGGCTAACGTCTACCTTATACTTTCGCGAATGAGAGAAAAGCTGAAAAAATATTTGCAAAATGAGGGTTATACGATATGAAAAAGAAGTTTTTTGACGCTATGGGAGAGATCGGGGACGATCTTCTTTCCGAGGCACACGGGACGAAAAAGCCCGTATTTGTAAATTGGCGAAAGCCCCTTATCGCCGCGGCGTGTATCGCGCTCGTGGCGGCGGTTGGCATCGGCTCGGCGTTTATGCTGACGGGTGCGCCAAGCGAAGAACCGAGCGGCGGCGAATACACAAGCACCGTTGACACCTCACCCAAGAAACCGCAACGCTATCTCGTTCTTTCGTGGAGCGACCTTCTCGGCGGCAAGACGGACGGTGATGAGATGAATTCACCCTCAGACGACACCGTTCCCGATATCGCGCCCCCCGAAGCGCCCGCGCTTCCCGAATATACGCAAAGCGCGGACGGCACACCTCCCCGCCCCGTCGAAACGGATAGTAGCGTTGAGGGGGAAGAATGCCTCCCGGTAGAGAATGTCTTCTATTGGTACGTTCCCAAAGATAACGGCATGTTTGAGGCTATTATGATAACGGGCGTGCCAAGCGGCACTCCGTTTGAGGAGATACTCGCTAAATACCTTGATTATTGCGGTTATCCGCTTGACGTGGAATACAGCGCCGAGCGCGTGGGTGAGCGCACCGAGACGAACGGCGAGCTTGTCACGCACTACCCCGGTGTTGGTGTGGCAAACGTGATCCTCAGCGGTCGCGGCGAGCCTGACGAATTTATGTATAAATGCCTTGTAAACACCGTTATAACTTCAACGGCGAACTCGTTCGTTAATATTGATTACAACGGCAAAAACATCAATATCGGCGGCATCGCCGCACCCGAGGGCAACGCGTTCTTTCCGCTTTCGGAGCATCGTCCGCAGAACGCGGTGATAACGACGGGCGATATCGTAACGGGAATAGACACGCTCCCACCAGAGCCGGAGGATAGCACCATTCCCAATATCGGCTACGATACTGACACGCCCGTGTCCGAAATATCCCCCGATGCTATGGAATGCTACTATTTCATTCCGCACGACGGCGGCTACCGCCCCGAACGTTATCCGTCCGCGCATAAGATCGACGGAATAGATTTCGTTGCGGATTTCTTCTACTTTGCCGAGATAGATGACGTAAAGCCCGTTTCCGTGACCTTCGGTCAGCTTGCTTCGGGCGAGATAAACGCAAGAGTTCGCCTTTGGATGCGCGACGGAGTGGAGCTTGGCGACCTTGCGCTCAAATGCCTTGTAAATTCTATTATCAAGACCTACGGATGTGACACGGTTTCTATCTACGATTACACGGGCAAGACGGAAAAAGAACTTTTGATAAACGGCGAGCCTGCCCCATACGGCGCGTTTGGGCTGGAAAACACGGACAGAACGGATGCGCCCGAAACCACTCCAGCGCATCCGTATGTTCCCACGCCCGAAACTACGCCGAGCTGGGGATATGAGGAAACTACGCCGAGCTGGGGATATGAGGAAACTATGTATCCCTTGCCCGACACTACGCCCGTTTTCCCCGCAGATACCATCGAGGACCTTTTGCCGCCCGCATCGGAAATGACGCTTTACGTTCCCACAAAAGATGGTAATATCTCGGTAGATAGCGTAAGCGCGGACGTCGGGTATTCCTCTTATGAGGTGCTTGAGATATACATCGAAAAGCTCTCCGAAGGTAAAGTGAAGGTTGCGTATTTTGCTGTGGGGCTTAGCTCCAAGGACGAACCGCAGGCAAAGCTTGAACTTAAGTGGGGCAAACTCCTTAACGATACCGAGCTTAAATGCATCGTAAACACCGTTATCGACAGCTTTAACGTAAGGTACGTCAAGCTCTTTGCAAACGGCGAGGATTGCTATATCGACGGCGTGACCTTTGAGGACGACAAGGGTTTTGAATGGTTTGAAATTTAACAATAAGCGGAAGAAACGCACGTTTCTTCCGCTTGCTTCATATCGAAAAATAAAGCAATGCGAGAAAAAATCAAATAAAAGATAAGTTCATGACGTTTGCGCCAAAGGCTCCCTGCGGAGGGAGCTGTCGAGCGAATGCGAGACTGAAGGAGAGTGCGTGCATAATATCACAAGCACTTGTTCTATAAAGACGCAGGCTCCTTCCACCACTTCGTGGTCCCCCTTCCTCTCGGAGGAAGGCTAATTTGCGAACACGTTTACGGGCATCAAGTATCGATTGCATAGATGTCAGGCAAATATTAAGGTGCATTTGTGCACAGTCGGTAATATGGAATATAGCCTAAAATGAAATCCACTTTCATCGGGGGATATTTATTGCATAACGTGCCATCCGCAGGTAAATAATAACTAAAAACCGAAAGGACGGAAAAAGTCTATGACTAAACCTTTGATAGAAAAATGCACCGCGCGGGAGATACTTGATTCCCGCGGAAATCCGACGGTCAGGGCGAGCGTGACGCTCAGCGATGGAAGCGTTGGCACGGCAAGCGTGCCGTCGGGCGCGTCCACGGGCGTGTACGAGGCGCACGAAAGGCGTGACGGCGACAAGGAGCGCTACGACGGTAAGGGCGTGAGAAAGGCAGTAGAGGCGGTAAACAACGATATTTGCGCCGCACTTCGCGGTATGAACGCCGCGCGTCAGAATGAGATCGACTCGGCACTTTGCGAGCTTGACGGCACTCACGACAAATCCCACCTCGGCGCAAACGCGATACTTGCCGTATCCCTTGCAACGGCGCGCGCGGCGGCAAGCTATTTCAAAATGCCGCTTTGGAGATATCTCGGCGGCGCAAGCGCGAGAACGCTACCCGTGCCGATGTTCAATATCTTAAACGGCGGCGCGCACGCGGCAAACAATCTTGATATTCAGGAGTTTATGGTAGTTCCCGTGGGAGCTGAAAGCTTTACCGAGGCGCTTGAATGGGGCGCGCGGATCTACCACACACTCGGCGCGATACTGCGCTCGCGCGGACTTAAAAGCGGCGTTGGCGACGAGGGCGGCTTTGCCCCCGACCTTGCCTCCGACGAGGAAGCGCTTAGCGTTATATGCGAGGCTATAACCTCGTCGGGTTTTGACACCTCGCAGGTAAAGATCGCACTTGACGTGGCGGCAAGTGAGTGGTTCTCGGAGTCCGAGGGCGTGTACCGCTTCCCCAAGCGCGGCGGAACTTGCAGCGCGGACGAGCTTTGCGATATGTGGGAGCGGCTCTCGTCAAGCTACCCCATCTGCTCTATCGAGGACGGACTTGACCAGCGCGATTTTGACGGCTGGCAGACGATGACCGACAGACTCGGCAAAAAGATAATGCTCGTCGGTGACGATCTTTTCGTTACCAATCCCGAAAGAGTGCGCCGCGGCATCGAGTGCGGTGCGGCAAACGCCGTGCTGATAAAGCCGAATCAAGTCGGCACGCTCTCCGAAACCGTCGAGGTCGTAACTACGGCGGCGGCAAGCGGCTACGCCACCATTATGTCGCACCGTTCGGGCGAGACGGAGGACAGCACCATAGCGGACCTTGCCGTGGCTCTCGGCACGCCGTTTATAAAATCGGGCGCACCGTGCAGAAGCGAGAGGGTGGCAAAATACAACCGCCTGCTTGGTATCGAGGACACGCTCGGCTCTGCCGCACATTACGGCTCGCTCGCCGTAAAAAAGCGCGACGGCGCAATAGAGGCGTAAGCTTTGCGCGATATATAACGTAGGGGCTCTCTCATTTAGCGCAGAACAAAAATACAAAAATAAGTAAAGAAAAAAAGACCGTTTTTTTCGTCCAAAAGGATGAAGAAAGCGGTTGAAACAGCCCCATTTTATAAAACAAAATCGGTCAAAGCCACGGCTTTGACCGATTTTTTCCTTAACATTTGCCGCAAGGCAAATATTTCACATTTCGCGTAGCGAAATATTTCACCCGACGAAGTCGGATTTCACCCGTTCCGGAGGAACGGATTTCATTGTAAAAACGGCATCGCCGTTTTTACGAAAGTCCTCTTCTCGCTCTGCTCTGCGCTTTAAGGCGAGTTTCGGTGTCAAGTATCCTCTTGCGGATGCGGAGCGACTGAGGCGTTACCTCGATAAGCTCGTCCTCGCCGATAAACTCGATAGCTTCCTCAAGGCTGAACACCGTGGGGGGAGTAAGCAGGAGCTTTTCGTCAGCACCCGCAGAGCGAATTGCAGTAAGTTGCTTTTTCTTGCAGGGGTTGAGCGTGATATCCTCCATCTTCGGACACTCGCCGACGACCTGACCCTCGTATACGGGCATACCGGGCGAGAGGAACATCTTGCCGCGCTCCTGACAGTTGAAAAGTCCGTAGGTGGTGGTCTCGCCGTTCTCGCTTGCGATAAGCGAGCCCGTAAATCTCATAGGCACGTCGCCGCGATAGGGCTCGTAGCCGTCAAAAATAGAGTTGAGGATGCCCTCGCCGTGCGTGTCGGTCATAAACTTTGAACGGTATCCGAAAAGACATCTTGTGGGAATGGAATACTCAATGCGCATTCTCGCGCCCGAGGGAGTCATCTCAAGCAGGTCGCCCTTGCGCTGACCGAGCTTTTCGATGACCGCGCCGACGTACTGCTCGGGAACGTCGATGGTTACGCGCTCGATAGGCTCGCACTTAACGCCGTCGATCTCCTTGAAAAGCACGCGGGGAGTGGAGCAGCAAAGCTCGTAGCCCTCGCGGCGCATCGTTTCAATAAGAATGGAAAGGTGCATCTCTCCTCTGCCCGCAACGAGGAAGTTATCGGTGGTCTCGCCGTCGCTTACGCGCAGAGAAACGTCCTTAAGAAGCTCGCGGTTGAGTCTGTCGCGGATCTGGCGGGAGGTAACGAACTTGCCCTCCTTGCCCGCAAAGGGGCTGTCGTTTACGGAGAAGGTCATCTCGATTGTCGGCTCGCTGACCTTGACGAACTCAAGCGGTTCGGGGCAGGTAAGCGAGGTAACGGTATCACCGATATTGATGTCGCCCGCGCCCGCAAAGCATACGATATCGCCCATGCCCGCCGTCTCGACGGGAACACGGCGCAGACCGTCTATCTGATAAAGCGAAACTATGCGCACTCTCTTTGGCTTTTCCTCGGAGTGATAGTTGCAGATGTATACGTCCTGATTCTGCTTAAGCGTGCCGCGCTCGATGCGACCGATACCTATCTTACCAACGTACTCGTTGTAGTCGATAGAGGAAACGAGGAGCTGAAGCTCGCCGTCGGGATCGCCCTCGGGTGCGGGAATATAATTAAGAATGGTTTCAAACAGCGGCTTGAGGTCAGTTCCCTGCTCGTAGGGCGAGAGAGAAGCCGTACCCGCACGACCCGAGCAGAAGAGCATGGGGCTGTCAAGCTGCTCGTCGGTGGCGTTAAGGTCAATAAGAAGCTCAAGAACCTCCTCCTCGACCTCCTCAAGACGCGCGTCGGGCTTGTCTATCTTATTTATTACAACGATAACGGGGTGATTAAGCTCAAGCGCGCGCTGAAGCACGAAGCGAGTCTGAGGCATAGGACCCTCGGCGGCATCAACGAGAAGGATAACGCCGTTTACCATTTTAAGAACGCGCTCGACCTCGCCGCCGAAATCGGCGTGACCGGGGGTATCGATAATGTTTATCTTAACGTCATTGTAATGAACGGCTGTATTCTTGGCAAGAATAGTGATGCCACGCTCGCGCTCAAGGTCTCCGGAGTCCATAACGCGAGTAACCGTTTCCTGATTTTCACGGTAGATACCGCCCTGCTTGAGCATTTCGTCAACGAGAGTGGTCTTTCCGTGGTCAACGTGCGCAATAATTGCGATATTACGCAGATCGGTTCTTTTAATATTCATAAAACGACACTTTCCGCCGCCCTTGGCGGCTATAACATATTTGCGGTTTAACAAAATCCATACTATTATATCATAAAGTAACAAGATAAAAAAGATATAATTTCAATTTTTTTCGGATTTCAGGGATAAATTTGCATAATTTTTTAAAAATTTTTGGTAAAAACACCAAAAAGACCGCAAAACATAGAATACGGGCGTTCAAGGCGGCGGAAATATGCCGCTTCGGCACGTTATTTGCGCAATTATAATGAAGCTGTTTTCAATTAGCCTTTTACCTAATAGACACAAGTCGATAAAACATTCGAGGTTTTGTTTGAAAAAACTTGACAACGTTTGATTTATATGATAGACTTCTAAACGAATTTACTACGTACTTAACCGCAAAAAGCTGCGGAATTTCTTTGAGGAGCTGTCCGAGGCACTGCTCGGATAAAACGCTATGTCACTTATCGTTTTTGATTTTGACGGCACTCTTGCCGACACCATTCCCGCCATTTCCGCCGCCGTAAACGCGGCGCTTACCACGCTTGGCTATCCTACGCGCGACGGCGAGCATATAAGACGCTCCGTGGGCGACGGCGCGCGCACGCTCTGCCGCAGGGTGCTTCCCGACGAGCTATACGACGATGAAGCCGCGCTTGACCGTCTTGCCGAGGTGTATCACAACGCCGCAAAGGAATATTTCGGAATAACCGACACGCCCTACGACGGCTTTTACGAAGTGACCGCCGAACTTTTGCGCCGCGGATATACACTTGCCGTGTACTCCAACAAGCCCGACGTGTTCGTCAGCACCCTCGTCAACAAGCTATTTCCCGACGGCAGATTTGCTCTTGCGCGCGGTGCTGTGGCGGGTATTCCCGTAAAGCCCGCCCCCGACGGACTTCTTGAAATATGCCGCACTCTCGGCTTTTCTATCGAGGACACCACCATGGTCGGTGACGGAGACACCGACGTTGCGGTCGCAAAAAATGCGGGCGCGAAATGCGTATCCGTCACTTGGGGCTTCCGCACACGTGCAGAGCTTGAGGCGGCGGGCGGCGAGGTTTTTGCCGATTCCCCATACGAGCTTCTTGACATTTTTAAATAAGTGAGGTAACAAAATGGAACGAATACTTTTTATGCGCTTTCCCGAGGGAAAAGCAAAGGCGTTCACACTCAGCTACGACGATGGAGTTGACCTTGACGAGCGTCTTATTGCGCTGTTTGACAAGCATTCTCTTAAGGCAACGTTCAATATAAACAGCGGTCTTTACTCCGCCGAGGGCGCGACGCGCCCCGACGGATACTTCTACCGTCTGTCGCGCTCGCAGGCATCCGCCCTTTACAACAAGAACGGACACGAAATAGCTACCCACGGATACACGCATCCGTGGCTTGAGCAGCTCTCGATAGGTGCTGTCACTTATGAGATAATGAAGGACCGCGAGGCGCTTGAGGAGCAGTTTGGGTGCATCGTGCGCGGTCACGCCTATCCATTCGGAACGTTCAACGATACCGTGGTTGAGGCGCTTCGCGCCTGCGGCATCGTCTACGCAAGAACCGTAAATTCTACAGAAAGTTTTGAAATGCCTACCGATTGGTTAAGGCTTGACCCTACCTGCCACCACGATGATAAGCGCGTTTTCGAGCTGATACGTAACTTCGTGGATGCACAGCCCGCACGCCGCCCGAAGCTCTTTTACCTTTGGGGGCATTCCTTTGAGTTCGACAAGTTCAACAACTGGGAGCGCATTGAAAAAATATGCGCCGAAATCGGCGGCAAGGACGATATCTGGTACGCAAATAACATAGAGATATACGAATACACCAAGGCGTACGAATCGCTCGTGTGGGCGGCTGATATGCGCCGTGTGCATAATCCGAGCGCAAAGACGGTATGGTTCAAGCTGAACGGCAAGATCTACAGTATCGCGCCCGACGAAACGCTCGTTATCAAAGGTGCTGATTTAGCGCAGAACAAAAATACAAAATAAGTGAAGAAAAAAAAACCGTTTTTTTCGTCCAAAAGGATGAAGAAAGCGGTCTTTTAGGTAGAAATCCTTTCGGATTTCGATTTTTATACGTATTTTTTAGCCGCGATTTTGCCACCCCGCGTACCCTCGTACGCCGACGACGACAAAATCGCAGCTTCTGCATCTAACTGAGACAGCCCCTTTTTTTATTGCTTACGGAAGGGTGATATCAATGAAAACGGGACGGTGGTCGGAAATTTTCTTTTCGGTGTATACGGTGTATTTATCGACCGTAAAGTTGTAGTTCTTGATAAATATGAAATCTATCGCGCCGTAATCCGAGGTTTGATTCGTATACTTATCACCCGCAACCGCCTTGGTCGCGCTGTTTACGAAGCCGAGTGTACCCGTGATAGTGTTATAACCCTCGGACTCGAAGCTGCAGTTAAAGTCGCCCGTGAAGAATACGGGTATATCGTCGCGCTTGGGAGAAAGCTCGATAGCAAGCTTTGCCTGAGCCGCTCTGATAGTGCTGGACGAGGTATCAAGGTGGGTGTTAATGTGCATAAACTCCTGACCCGATACCTTATCCTTGAGGATAACGTAGGTTGCGATTCTGATGTACTCAGAGCCGTTAAGTCGGCTTCCCGATACGTCGGGAGTGTCGCTGAGCCACTTTGTTCCGCTGTCGACAAGGTCAAACTTATCCTTTCTGTAAAGGATGGAGCAACGCTCGCCTCGCTTGTTGCCGTCGCGTCCGTCGCCTATCCAATCGTACATCTCACGGAAGGTCTTGTCCTTTCTGAAGCGGCTGATCCAAGCGTCGCCCGTTTCCTGCGTACCGATGGAATCCGCGCCGCAGTTGAGAAGGAATTCCATAACGTCCTTATCTCTCGTGCCGCTGATGCCGCACTGGATGTTAAAGGACATAATGCGAAGCGTCTTGTCGATCACCACGGGAGCAGCGGTGGTGTCCGCGGGGGTAGTTTCGGCAGGAGTGGTTTCTGCGGGGGTAGTAGCCGCAGGGGTAGTCTCTGCGGGAGTGGTGTCGGTGCTCTCGCCGCCGTTACAAGCGCAAAGCATAAAGAGCGCCGCGAAAACAAGAGCGAGAAATCTGATGGTTTTCTTCATATTTTTTCTCCTTGATATGTTTACTTTAATAAGTTACGTCTATGTAGATGGGGTAGTGGTCGGAAAGCTTTTTAGCGTCGTAAACGTGGTAACTGTCGACCGTGAAATTCATATTCTTTACGAAGATGTAGTCAAGCACGTCGCCCGTTTCGAAGGTCGCGTGGTTGTACTTATCTCCCACCTTGGCAAGCTGTGCGGCGTTCTTAAAGCCCTTGGTGTTTACGACGTAATTGTAGCCCGTAGAGCCGATTCCGCCGTTAAAGTCACCCGTGAAGAACGTGGGGATTCCGTCAACGCTGCTCGGCAGAGCCTTAAAGAGATACTCAAGCTGCTGCTTTCTGATAGCGCCGCTGTTATGGTCAAGGTGAGTATTGATGTGAGCGTAGGTATAGCCGTTCTGCTTGTTTCTGAGAACTACGTATGTCACTATTCTGCGGTACTCCGCGTCGGGAACCTTGGAGACCTTATCGGGAGTGGAGGTGAGCCACTTCGTTCCCGAATCAATAAGCTCGTATTTATCTTTCTTATAAAAAACCGCGCTGTGCTCACCGCTTGAGCCGCCGTCTCTGCCAAGACCGACGCAAGCGTACTCTTTTCCAAGCTTGGATTTAAGCACGTCTATCCAAGATTTCGTAGCCTCCTGAACTCCGAAGGAGTCGGGGGAAAGCTCCGCTATCGTACTGCATACGGGTCCCGTTCTTCCGCTTGTGTTGGCGCAAAGAACGTTAAAGCTCATTATCCTGAGCGTTCTGGGCTCTTCGGGCTCTTTTTCAAGCATTCCCTCCTCTGCCGCGAGGTAGACCGTCTTGTCTGCGGTCTTACTCTCCGTTGCGGCAAGGAACATTTCTACCGCCTTCGCAGTTCCCGCGAAGGACGAGCCCAAAATAACTACCTTGCGACCGATGACGGTAAATCCGTAGTGCGTGCCGCCGAGAGTCTTTGCAAACGCCGCAGTTTCGGGGCGGTTGGTGTCACCGACGAGTATCTCGTATTCGGTGGGCTTGGGAACGTCGCCGTCGTTAAAAAACTTGACGGTCTCGCCCCATCTGCTCGACAAAACGCCCTTGAGCTTGAGTGCCGCCGCCTGAACGCTCGTTCCCGCATCGGCGGAGCGAATAACAACGTATTTTGAAAGATCAGCCGAAAGCATAGCGTTTTCGGGAATAATCTCTGCGGGAGTCGTTTCAGCCGGCGTGGTTTCCGCGGTTACGTCGGGCGTATCGGCATCGCACGATACCGCAAGCATCAGCACGGCAAAAAGCAATGCCAGAAATCTTACAGCTTTTTTCATGATCATACTCCTTTTAAGCCGTTTTTAAGTAGCGTATAGGTACGCTCGCAATTATTTTTATCGTATATTTCAAAAAATTCCTTGTGCGCCGCCAAAAATTCGGGAGTTGGGGAAAGTCCGCGCGCATATACCGCGTCAAGAGAGGCAAGCGTTTCCTCAAGCGTGGTAGTGACGCTTCCGAGCCCTGCGCCGCGGTAGCTGAAATAGCCCTCGGCGTACTGCGCCTCGCGGAAGCGCGCCTCGTCGAACTGATAATAAAGCACGGGCTTTTGCATATAGGCAAAATCAAGCGCGACGCTTGAATAGTCCGTTATCATTACGGCGGAGCTGATAAGCAGCTCGCGTATGCTGTAGCTCTTGCTGTCCGCAATATGCACCCTATCGCAATCGGTATGGAAAAGTCCGATGTATTTCTGCATATTTCGGTGCGGATAAAAATACAGCTCAAGGTCGTATTTTTGAAGTATCTCGGCAAGTCGCGGCGAGGAGATAAGCTCCTGATATTTTTGGTAGTATTCCGTTTTGGTAAAATCCGAGGTGTCCTCGTATTTGTTCGAATATTCGTTCTTCGACGCTATCCACTCGCGCCAGCTCGGCATAAGCAATACGCGATTTTTCTTTGCGGGCGCTGCGGTGTGGTAATCGTCAAACCTCGCAAAGCCGAGATACGCGACGTGTCCGTCGGGATATCCGAACTCCTTTTTGATATATTCGTATTCGGGCTTCGCTCCGCAGATAAACAGGCGCATTTTCGTGTTCTCGTAAAAGAGCCATTCGCCGCGGTTGAGCGTAATACCGTGTTGAAGAAAGATGAATCTGCTTTTGATTATGCCGAACACCTCAAGCGCGTAGCACACGGCAGCGCCCGGCTTGCCCGCCTTCTGCGAGCTTATATTGTACTCGCAAGAGAAGTAGAGTATCCAATGCATTATACTGCCGTACTTCACCGTCCTGCCGACGCTGCGAACCTTTTCGAGCGCGGGGGATTTGTAGCTTATCGCGTAGCGGCAATCAAGTTCGGGATGCTCGCGGCAAAGATAGGTAAAAAAGCAAAAGCCGTTGTCACACGCCTCGTTTTTATCCTCGCAGACGAGCCAGACCTTCTTCTTCCTTATTTTCAGATAGATTTTATAGAACAGCGTCGGCAGAAGCGACAGAAGCATCAAAAACGCCTGCCAAAAATCCGCCGCCTTAAGATAATTCAGCTCGTGCAATATTTTTCGCATGAACCGTTTCCTTTCCGCCGCTAAGGCAAGCGACGTTATTTTTTGATTTTTCTAAGCCAGAACGGCATCGAGCAAACGCCGACGAGACTGCCCGCTCCGTAGCTCAAATGCAACAGCAAGAACAAAACGGGGAGCGCGAGCTTGGTTAGGGAAAATCCACCACTTACAAGCTCAAACGCCGTCATTGCCAGTACAACAAGAGCATACATTCCCCACATCAGCGCAGAAAGCTGCCAAACGCCCAAGAGGGAAAGCACGCTCGTCGCTATTATCGCAAGCACGAATGCAAGCGGAACAAGGTGGAAAAGCGAAACGCAACCGGGCGTTACGCCAAGCGTTCTTCCTATCCACAGTCCGTTAAGATATTTCTGCCGCAGCATCTTTCCGAGCGTGCTTCGCGTATGCTGATACGAAATTATATCGGGGTCGTAGCATATCTTATAGCCCGCGCGGCGTATGCGGTAGCTCATATCGTTGTCCTCGGTACGCGCGAGGTCCTCGTTATATCTGCCGACCTTGTCGTAAACGGCGCGGCGGTAAAAGCCGTGGAATATCGACGAGGTATAGCATTTCTTCCCGCTGTTGCGGTACGAGGCAAAGCCGCTTCCGAACATGGACTGCTCGGCGGCAAGCAGGGTGCGACTCCACGGCGTTTCGCCGTCTATGACGTTGGGGCGCGCGCCGCCGCAAACGTCCTCGCCGCTATTTAAGAGAGCGACGTTCTTCGATATAAAATCAGATGGAACGGAGGCGTGTGCGTCGATCCTCACAACTGCGTCGCCGCTGTAATTGTCAAGCATTACGTTACAGCCGCAAGGGAGCGTTTTTTTCTCGTTTTTAAGAACCTTTACGGAAAAATATCCCTCTGCCTTGGCGGCAAAACCGTCCATTATCGCCCGCGTGCCGTCGGTTGAGGCGCTGTCGATAAGAAGTATCTCTATCTTCTCGCGCGGATAGTCCTGAGCTGTCAAGTCCGCAAGCAAGGTGGGCAGATTTTTCTCCTCGTTATAAGCAACTACGGCAACGGTAACTCTCATAAGCTCGCCTATCAAAAGATCTCCTGCTTGATGATACCGTTCTCCTCGGTAAAGCGAACCTCGCCTATGCAGGTGCGGCGGTCCTCACCCGGATGTGAGGGGTGAGTCTGAACGTGGAAGGAGGTCATAAGCTTACCTTCCTTGCTCGTGAAGAACGCGTTGTGTCCCGCGCCGAAAAGCTCCTCGCGGCAGGAAAGCACGGGGTTTGCCTCGGGATGCTTTACCCAAGGACCGAGGGGCGAGTCGGACTGCGCAATGCAGATAGCGTATCTGTTGGTGGCGTAGTGGTTTGCGGAGTAGTTCATAACGTACTTATCGCCAACCTTGATAACGTTGGGACCTTCGTTCCAAAGCTTACCGTAGCTCTTGGACTTAAGCTCCCAATCAAACTCGGGGGTAGTCATAAGCTTATGCTCGCCGATAGCGCGGGTGAGCGTATCGTCAAGCTCTACGCAGTATATCTGGCTGGTCTTTATGCCGTTTACGATATTCTGGATGCAATCTCTCGAATAATAGAAATAATTGCCCTCGTCGGTAACAAGCACGGAGCCGTCGATGGTGGAGTAGCCGAGGTCGAACATGGGCTTGCCCCAAACGTCAACGAAGGGTCCCTCGGGGCTGTCGGAGGTGGCAACGCCGAGATAAAGAGTACGGTCGTTCTTGCTTATTCTTGCGGTATAGTGCATAACGAACTTGCCGTTGTGGTAGATGACCTCGGGTGCCCAGAAATTCATATCGCCCCAATGCTTTGTTGCGTCAAAGCACACCTTCGGCTCGCTCCAATTAACGAGGTCGGTGCTTTTCCAGACGTAAAAGCCCTTGATAAAGCTCGTAGCGTAGCAATAATACACGCCCTCGTGAAGAACTATCTGGGGGTCGCCGATATAAGTCATATCTGTAATTATCATTTTTTAATCTCCTTAAAAAAGCATATTTTTCTTTTTAAATTGTACCACAGTTACGTATAATTGTCAACCTCCAACAATGAAAATACTCATCATTTTCATTTCTTTGTCGATAGCGTTATATTGACTTTGCTTTACATTTATGCTAAAATATATAAGAATAAGTAATTACCTCACAAGGAGAACAAATAAATGACTTACAATTATCCCGGATGGGAAGGCTTTGAGGGCGGAACGTGGACGAAGGAAATACACATCCGCAGCTTTATCAGACACAATTACGAGCCGTACGACGGCAACGAGGACTTCCTTGAAGGTCCCACAGAAAACACACAAAAGCTCTGGGAGCAGGTATGCGAGCTGTTTCGCAAGGAGCGCGAGGCGGGCGGCGTTCTCGATATGGACACCGATATTATTTCCACCATTACCTCGCACGCGCCCGGCTACATCGATAAGGACAGAGAAAAGATAGTCGGACTTCAGACCGACAAGCCCTTAAAGCGTGCATTTATGCCCTACGGCGGCATTCGCACCGCGGAGCGCGCTTGTACCGACCACGGCTACGAGATAGACCCGAAGCTCAAGGAGTTTTTCACCGTTCACAGAAAAACTCACAACGCGGGCGTTTTTGACGTTTACACCCCCGAAATGCGCGCCTGCCGTTCGAGCCACATCATAACGGGACTTCCCGACGCATACGGCAGAGGACGCATTATCGGCGACTATCGCCGCGTGGCGCTTTACGGCGTGGATTTCCTTATCCGCGACAAGCAGGAGGAGAAAAAGACCACTCGCTCCGCAATGTACGCAGATATAATCCAACAGCGCGAGGAGCTTGCCGAGCAGATACGCGCCCTTGAGGACCTTAAGAAAATGGCGCTGTCCTACGGCTTCGATATCTCCGAGCCCGCACGCGACACCAAGGAGGCTATACAGTGGCTCTATTTCGGCTACCTTGCCGCAATAAAGGAGCAAAACGGCGCGGCAATGTCCCTCGGACGCACCGCCACCTTCCTTGACGTTTACGCACAGCGCGACCTTAAAAACGGCAAATATACCGAGGCTGAAATTCAGGAAATGGTAGACCATTTCATCATGAAGCTGCGCCTTGTTAAATTCGCACGCACGCCCGAATACAACGCGCTCTTCTCGGGCGACCCGCAGTGGGTTACCGAGTCCATCGGCAGCTTTGGCATCGACGGTCGCCACATGGTCACGAAGATGTCGTACAGATATCTGCATACGCTCGTTAACCTCGGCCCGTCCCCCGAACCGAACCTTACGGTGCTTTGGTCGGTAAATCTCCCGACGAACTTCAAGCGCTACTGCGCGCGCCTCTCCATTGAAACGTCCTCGCTCCAATACGAGAACGACGACCTTATGCGCTTTACGCACGGCGACGATTACGCCATTGCCTGCTGCGTTTCCTCGATGCGCATCGGCAAGGAGATGCAGTTCTTCGGCGCACGCGCAAACCTTGCAAAATGCTTGCTCTACGCCATCAACGGCGGCGTTGACGAGATATCGCACAAGCAGGTCGGCCCCGAATACCGCCCCATCACCTCGGAATATCTCGATTACGACGAGGTAATGAAAAAGTACAGAGATATGATGACGTGGCTTGCGGGCGTTTACGTCAACACCCTTAACGTCATTCACTATATGCACGATAAATATTGCTACGAAAAGCTGCAGATGGCTCTCCACGATAAGGAGGTCACCCGTTGGTTTGCAACGGGAATCGCAGGTCTTTCCGTAGTAGCGGACTCGCTCTCCGCGATAAAGTACGCTAAGGTCCGCGTTATCCGCGACGAAACGGGACTTGCCGTTGACTACGAGGTCGAGGGCGATTTCCCCAAGTTCGGCAACGACGACGACAGAGTTGACAGCATCGCACGCGATATAGTACACGAATTTATGGAAGCGGTAAGACGCAATCACACCTACCGCGGAAGCATCCCCACCACCTCAATCCTTACGATAACGTCCAACGTCGTTTACGGCAAGGCAACGGGCTCTACTCCCGACGGACGTAAGGGCGGCGAGGCGTTCGCCCCCGGTGCTAACCCCATGCACCGCCGCGACACTCACGGAGCTGTAGCATCGCTCTCATCCGTTTCAAAGCTCCCCTTTATCGACGCGCAGGACGGTATTTCCAACACCTTCTCGATAATCCCAGGCGCACTCGGCAAGGAGGACCGCATCTTCACGGGCGAGCTTGACGTGGACGCTTGCGGCGGAGCTTGCTCCACTCCCACGCTTTTTGCGGGACTTGACGAAGGCGCAAACAAAGACGAAAACTAAAGGAGAATTTTTATGAAAAAAACGATATTGGCGTTAATATTATCTCTTACAATGATTTTTGGTCTTTGCGCTTGTTCAAGCGGCGAAGGAGGGGCCGAGACTACCGCAGATGCGGGTAACGATACGGTCGGAACGACTGCTCCCGTCTCCTCGGGTGATGAGACGACCAAGCAGGAGGATCTCAAAAATTGGGGAAAACAGAGCGAGTGTATAATCGATAACGACGGAAAAACTGAATACTTTTACATAAATTTCCCGATTCGTGAAGGCGGAATGGTTGCCTATGATACCGTTGCGGAGCAGGGGCTTGACTCTACGATAGTTATGGCAGGCGGACAGAACAAGAGGTGGGCAGAGGTGAATTCTTTGTCCGAAGTGTTCCCTGCGTGCGCAGGCTCTCTCGAGCTGACGTTCAAGAACTTATATAGTCAAATGATCAAAAACTATAAGGTAGAAGTTACAAGCGATTCCGCCGAGGTGATAGGCGATTATCAGATGCACCGTTTCGTCGGAAATATTTCCTATGACGAATGGGGGGAAACAGAAACGTTTCCGTTCGTAGCTTATGCGACCACGCTGAAATCCAGCGGTTCGTACGTTTATTGGTTGGTATATGACAATTCCGATGATAAAAGCTGCGGAGAGCTTATGGCGGAGCAGGCGTATAAGATGGCGTTCACCCTTAAAGAGGAAGGTTAAGACTTAAACCAACAATTTGAATAAGGAGAAAAACAATGTCAGCAACTAATGCACAGATAGATAATCTCGTCGCGCTTCTTGACGGCTACGTTCAAAAAAGCGGACATCACTTAAACGTTAACGTTTTTACAAGGGAAACTCTGCTTGACGCGCAGGCTCACCCCGAAAGATATCCCCAGCTTACCGTGCGCGTAAGCGGATACGCGGTCAATTTCGTAAAGCTTACGAAGGAACAGCAGGACGAGGTCATCTCCCGCACGTTCCACGACCATATCTAAAAAATGAAAGGGCGAATACACTCCATAGAGAGCTTTGGCACGCTTGACGGACCTGGGGTGCGTATGGTGGTATTTATGCAGGGCTGTCCCCTGCGGTGCAAATACTGCCACAACCCCGACACGTGGCAAGTCCACGGCGGCGAGGAAACGTCAGCCGAGGAGATAATGGCTCACTTTTTGAAAAATCGCCCCTTTTATACCAACGGCGGAATAACCGTCAGCGGCGGCGAGCCGCTTTTGCAGGTGGATTTTCTTATCGAGCTGTTCACCCTTGCCAAGCGCGAGGGCGTACACACCTGCATTGACACGTCGGGCGCGACGTTTCACGAAAGCGAGCGACTTGACCGCCTCGTTGAGCTTACCGACCTCGTTATGCTTGACCTTAAGCACTCGGACAGCGCCGCACACAAGGAGCTGACGGGCGCGGATAACGCAAGCATTCTCGCTTTTGCCGACTATCTTGCAAAAAAGAACGTTCCGATATGGATACGCCACGTGGTAGTGCCAACCATTACCGACGGCGAGGAGCATCTTTTGCGCCTCGGCGAGCTGATCGCGGGGATAAAGACCGCGCGCGCCCTTGACGTTCTGCCCTATCACACGATGGGCAAGGAGAAATACCGCGCGCTTGGTATGGGATATCCGCTTGAGGGCATCCCCGCTCTTTCAAAGGATGCCGCCGAAAAGGCGAAGGAGACCATCCTTCGCGGCTATCGGCTCGCAAAAAGAAAAAACACCCAAGGTGAATAAAATGAAAAAACTACTCCTAAAGACCATTACTTTGGATAACCGTCAGGACTTTGAGTTCGACGCAAACACCTTCGAATATACCGTAGCGATCCCCGACGGAAATCCCCGTCTGCCCAAGATATACGCCACCGCCGAGGACGGCGTGGACGTAAAGGTGCTCCGCCCCATTCGTGCGCCCCATTCGCGCACGGCGACGGCGAAGGTTGTCCTTACGTCGGGCGAGGATAAGACCGAGTACGTCTTGAATTTCGTTCAGGACGCATCCCTCGGCTTCGTGATGCAGTACGACGACCGCTACGCCTTCGCACCCGAATATTCGGGCAAGGGCAAGCTGAAATTTTCAAGCTCCGATGAGAGCGTTCTTACGGTCTCCGAGGACGGCGTTATTCACGCCGTTGCTCTCTCAAGCACGCCCGTGACCGTAACGGCAAAGGTCTGCCGCACCACCGTTGCCACGCTGACCGTAGACAGAGTCGAGCGCGCCCCGCTGAATATTTTCTACGCAACGGGACAGAGCAATTCGCGCGGCTCGTACGATCAGGGCATAGACCGCCCCACCGAACAGCTTAAAATGGCGCACGCACCCCTCGGAAACACGTATTTTCTGTACGTTGATCCGAACACGGGCGCGTTTTCGACCGACGAGATATACGATTTCGGCGAGAAGATAAGAAGCGGCTTCCACGGTGCGCTTACGAAGCGCTGGCACGAGCTGACGGGCGAAAAAACGCTGATGGTAATATGCGCCTGCGACGGCGTTGCAATTCATTCGTGGGCAGAGGACGGCAGAATGTACGGCTTCGCAAAGACCGTTTCCGCCGCCGTTGAAGCCCTCTACTCCGCCCCCGACTCGCCGTTTGAGATAAACCGCCGCGGCTTTTTCTGGACGCACGGCGAAACGCAGATGGTGCGCTGGTACGAGCGCGGCAAGGGCTACGTTCAGGACAGCAAGCGTCTGCTTTGGGATAACGAATACTACGACAGATTTATTGCGATACGCAATAATATGATAAACGACCTGAAGGTCGATTTCGGCGCGATAGTGCTTGTGCGCGCCAACCGCAACAGAGCGCGCAAGGAGAGCATCGAGCTTGGAATGCTCACCGACCTTTTGCCTATTCGCGCGGCACAGTACGCGGTGAATAACACGACCGACAGCAGCTTGTTTATAGCGTCGCGCGTCGGTGATTACGCAAAAATGCCCGATTTTCACGACAGCACGGCTTACGGCTTTGGCTTTGTCGGACCGCAGAACTTGCATTACACGCAAACGGGCTACAACGAGCAGGGACGCGTGCTTGCCGAGAATCTTTACGGTGCGCTCTCGCCCACGTCCGACCGCACGCCAACGGAGCTTGAACTGCTCGACTCCGACGGCAGAACGCGCCTCAACGACGGCGACGAGCTGACCGTCTGCGAGGGCGGCGGACATAGGATTGCCGCGATAGTGCTGCCGCTTTATAACGATGCGCCGCAGGTGAAATACACCGTCACCGAGGGCGCGGATATCTGCAATATCGACGTTTACGGAAACATCCGCTTCACCGCCGCCGCAAGGCTTGGCGACACCGCCGAGATAACGGCACAGAGCGAGAGCGGACTCGTGCGCCGCGTGCGAGCAAGGCTCGCCGCCGCCACCGAGGAAAGCGCGAACGACCAAACGCAGAATCAGATAGGATAAAACTCACCTGACAAGCAAGGGGGATGAAAATGAACAAAAATCAGAAAATCAAGCTGATAATTGCCGTGGTCTGCCTTATTGCATCGGTGGCTATCGCCGCCTTGAGCATCGGCGGCATCGTCTCCGCTGCAAGCGCTTCCTACGATAGCGGCAAAGCGGAGGGAGGTTTTGCCATTCTCGGCGGGTTCGCCTTCGTTATCGCTATAATGGCAACAATGGTGGTATGCACCTTCACGCTTTCGGCAGGCGCAATGCTCGCGCTCGTCGCACTTTGGCTGTTCAAGCGGATGCTCCCCGATGCGCCCGACGCACTCAAAGCCCCCGGCGCGCCCGACGCTACTGTTGCCAATGTTGCTTACAAAGCTCCCGACGCGCCCGACTCCACCGACTCCACCGACCGCCCTCAAGGCGCGATAAAAGCGCTTTACAGCGCGAGCCGCGTAATTTTCGTCGTGGAGGCACTTGGCGTGCTCGCGCTCATAGCGATGTTTGTCATTTCTGCGATTAGAGGATAAAGTTTCGGGATAGACCTTCGCTTTTTTGAAGCGCTGCCCCATCAATCACCAAGCGCAACCCACCAAGCGAACAAACGAAAACGCATAGCATACATAGTATAAATAATACAAGTAAAAATGGTGAGTAAAATGCAAACGCATTTTACTCACCATTTTTGTCGCTCCCCGCCCTTTTGCCGCACTTTGGCTGTTCAAGCAGATGCTCCCCGGCGCGCCCGACGCACTCCCCGCATCTTTGCCGCTCTCCCTCGCCCCTTCGCCGCACGCACCCGTCCCTTCGCCGCACTCCACGCGTCTTTGCCGCATTTCCTCGCCTCTTCGCCGCACTTTGCTGCCCCCTCGGCTCACTCCCCGCATCTTTGCCGCCTTCCCCCACTCCTTCGGCGCACTCCTCGCGCCTTAAGTCGGATCGTAGCCATGTCG
>JAZPZM010000145.1:0-3351 GCA_045544735.1 Eubacteriales bacterium | reverse complement strand
AGACCGCTTGGCCTCCGACTTCTGGGGTGAGATTCCATGCCGAGCCTTACGGCTCGGATAAAAAATTCGACAAGCAATGCCATCAGAAGATACACGCTTTCGCGTGATGCCATACCGCCGCAAAGCGGCGGATTCCATACTCACCTGCGGTGAGATTCCATACCGAGCCTTACGGCTCGGATAAAAAATTCGACAGGCTTTGCCTGTCAAATTTTTTATTCCTCCCACTCGTAATATTCCTTTTTGGGAGCTTCTTCATCCTCCGCCTCGGCAAGCGATTCCGCTTCGTCAAGGCTTTGCGGAGCTTGCGGGCGCAAGAGCTTTTTGCGCATCACAAGATATGCGATAGCACCTATGGGAAGGACGAGCGAGAGCGTGTATCCGCCCGTAGAATACGTGACGAGCGACGAGGGAAAAATGATAAATCCAAAGCCCGCGCTGGGCATAAAGCCCGTTTTTCCGACCGTAAAGCCGAGGCTTAAAACGCCGAGCAGGATCACGGCGCACCATACGCCCTTTGACTTGAATTTTCTGCGCACGCAGTCAACGAAGACCAAGGCGGTAAAACCTATAGTGACAATTCCGAGTATCAGCACGAGCCATTGAAGCGCATTCGCGCCGCCCATTGAGGTGATAGTTCCGATTTGAGTAGGGCTGACGGCAAGCCCGCTTATTTTTTTCGATTCTCCAACACGCGCAACACCTACGTAAAAATCTGCACCGTCCGTTTCAAAAAGAAACGTCGCGCTTTCGGTAGGCTTGCCGTTTTGCTCCGCGTTGGCGTAGTCGGTTATGCCTTTATTTTCATAAGAAGAAAATTCACCCACGTATTCCCTTGTGTTCTTGAAAAACGTTTCGAAATCCTCGCGCGAGAAACGCCCCTCGTCAATAAGGGACAGCGCCGCTTCAAAATCGTTTTTCGAGAGGGCGTCAACGAACGCGCAAGCAAGCTCCCCGTGCTCGGGGGCGCTTATCGGCACACCTTCGCCACCGCAGGAATTTAAGCAAAACGCCGCAAAAATGAGTAATATAGCGGCAAAAACGTATATTTTTTTCATAAAACTGCCTTTCAAACGTCTTTTATGTCTTGATTATATCACATTTTCAAAAAAATATCAATATTTTTTCAAAAAAGCTATTGACAAACTGATTTATCTATGATATCATTTTGATATCAAACAAACAACTTCAAAGGAGTTAACTATGAAAGAAAAAATTTTGACCACAAAAAAACGCGGTATGCTCGCCCTAATCATCACGTTGCTTCTTGAGCTCGCTTATATTGCCGCATTTGTTTTCGGCGCAACACAGCTCGAGACGGAAAACGTCGTCCTCGGCGCAGTAATGATGGTAGTTTTCGGCATCCTTGCTTTCCTCATCGGTTGGATACCCTTTATCGGACTCAGGATATTAAAGCCCGAGGAAGCGCTCGTCCTCACCCTTTTCGGTAAGTACGTCGGCACAATAAAGGGCGACGGATTTTACTGGGTGAATCCCTTCTGCACCGCTATAAACCCCGCCGCACAGACCAAGCTCAACCAGAGCGGCGACGTAAAGACCGTCACATCCGCTATTGCGGCAGCAAGTACGGGAGCATCCATAGAAATAGTTTCCAAAAAGCTCTCACTTAAAATTATGACGCTCAACAACAGCCGTCAGAAGATAAACGATTGCCTCGGTAACCCCATCGAGATAGGTATCGCGGTAACGTGGCGCATCACCGACACCGCAAAGGCTGTATTTAACGTTGACAACTACAAGGAATTCCTTTCTCTGCAGTGCGACAGCGCCCTGCGTAACATCGTCCGCCTCTATCCCTACGACGTAGCCCCCGGTGTTGACACCACGGGTGACGGCGTTGCCGACGACGGAAGTCTGCGCGGTTCGAGCGAGGTCGTGGCACAGAGAATACGCGACGAGATACAAGAGCGCGTTGACGAGGCGGGCATCGAGATCATCGAGGCGCGCATCACCTACCTCGCGTACGCTACCGAGATCGCCGCAGTTATGCTCCAGCGTCAGCAAGCATCCGCCATCATCGACGCGCGCAAGATGATAGTCGAGGGCGCAGTCGGTATGGTCGAGATGGCTCTTGACCGACTCAGCGAGGGCGGCAAGGTCGAGCTTGACGAGGAAAGAAAAGCCGCTATGGTGTCAAATCTTCTCGTAGTGCTTTGCGGCAACCGCGACGCACAGCCCATAGTAAATTCGGGCAGTCTGTATTAATAAGTAAAGGAAAGGCGAAAAATGGGAGAAAACGAAAAAAAGCAAGTACCGTTGCGCCTTTCAGCCAAGCTCTACAATGCGATCGCCGCGTGGGCGGAGGACGATTTTCGCTCGGTGAACGGACAGATAGAATATCTCCTTACGGAGTGCGTGCGCCAGCGCAAGAAAAACGGCAAATACGTCTCGGACGAGATCGACAAGCCGCTTGATATCGACATTGAATAAATCAAGGTAAGCACCAAAGGCTTTTTGCCCTTGGTGCTATGCCCGTTTTTTGACAAGAGGCAGCTTGGCTGAATAATTTGCAAAAAAGGAGAACGGTATGTCAATCGAAAGAGTAAGAGAATATTTCAGAGATTACGGCATGGAGGACAGGGTGCTGGAGTTTGACGTTTCAAGCGCGACGGTGGAGCTTGCCGCCGAGGCGCTTCATTGCGAACCGTGCAGAATTGCCAAAACGCTGTCATTTACGGTGGGCGGCAGGGCGATACTCATCGTTATGGCGGGCGACGCGAAGATAAACAACGCAAAATACAAGGCGCACTTTGGCGCAAAGGCGAAGATGCTGACCTTTGAGGAGGTCGAGCAAACGATAGGTCACGGCGTGGGCGGCGTATGCCCGTTTGCGATAAATGACGGTGTCAGCGTATACCTTGACGAGTCGCTCAAGCGCTTTGAGACGGTGTTCCCCGCGTGCGGAAGCGCGAACAGCGCAATAGAGCTGACCATCCCCGAGCTTGAAAAATATTCGGGCTTTGAAGAATGGGTGGACGTCGGTAAGCTCCCCGACGAGAATTAAAGATTGAGCGGGAACAAGACCACGAAGCTCATATGTGAGTGAAAACTAAAAAACGTCGCGCGAGCTCCCCGACGAGAATTAAAGATTGAGCAGGAACAAGACCACGAAGCTCATATGTAAGTGAAAACTCAAAAACGTCGCGCGAGCTCCCCGACGAGAATTAAAGATTGAGCGGGAGCAAGACCGCGAAGCTCATATGTGAGTGAAAACTCAAAAACGTCGCGCGAGCTCCCCGACGAGAATTAAAGATTGAGCGGGAGCAAGACCGCGAAGCTCATATGTGAGTGAAAACTCAAAAACGTCGCGCGAGCTCCCCGACGAGAATT
>JAZPZM010000144.1:0-4009 GCA_045544735.1 Eubacteriales bacterium | reverse complement strand
GGTAAGACCACACTTACAGCAGCAATCACAAAGACCCTCTCTCTCAGCAGCGGAAAGGTTGAGTTCCTTGCTTAGGACCAGATCGACAACGCTCCCGAAGAGAAGGCAAGAGGTATCACAATCAACACCCGTCACGTTGAGTACGAGACTGAGAACCGTCACTACGCTCACGTTGACTGCCCCGGCCACGCCGACTACGTTAAGAACATGATCACCGGTGCTGCACAGATGGATGGCGCTATCCTCGTTGTTGCAGGTACCGACGGTCCTCTCCAGCAGACCCCCGAGCACGTTCTGCTCGCTCGTCAGGTTGGCGTTCCCGCAATCTGCGTATTTATGAACAAGACCGACCTCGTTGATGATGATGAGCTTCTCGACCTCGTTGAGATGGAAGTTCGTGATCTTCTTTCCGAGTATGACTTCCCCGGCGACGATATTCCGATCGTTCGCGGTTCTGCTCGTGAGGCTCTTACCTCTGAAAACACCGATCCCAACGCTCCCGAGTACGCTCCCATCAAGGAGCTCATGGCTCAGGTTGTCAGCTATATTCCTACCCCTGAGCGTAAGGCAGACCTTGACTTCCTTATGCCCGTCGAGGACGTATTCTCCATCTCCGGCCGTGGTACCGTTGCTACCGGTCGTGTAGAGCGTGGTACCGTTAAGGTTGGCGACACCGTTGAGATCGTTGGTCTCACCGATGAGAACCGCAACTGCGTTGTTACCGGTGTTGAGATGTTCCACAAGCTCCTTCCCCAGGCAGAGGCCGGCGATAACATCGGTTGCCTCCTCCGTGGCGTAGCTAAGGACGAGATCGAGCGCGGACAGGTTCTCTGCAAGCCCGGCTCTGTAAAGCCCCACACCAAGTTCGCAGGTCAGGTTTACGTTCTTACCGAGAAGGAAGGCGGCCGTAAGAAGCCCTTCGTAACCGGTTACAGACCTCAGTTCTACTTCAGAACCACCGACGTTACCGGTAGCATCGAGCTTCCCGCTGACGTTGAGATGTGCCGTCCCGGCGATAACGTAACCTTCAACGTTGAGCTTATCACCCCCATCGCTTGCGAGAAGGGTCTCCGTTTTGCTATCCGTGAGGGTGGTAGAACCGTTGGTTCGGGCGTTGTTTCCGAGATCGTTGAGTAATTTATATTACTTTTAACACTATAAATCGGACGCGCTTCGGCGCGTCCGATTTTACATTTTAATATCTTTGGGGATCGGTGAAATTCCGTACCGGCGGTGTTGCTAAAATGCTGAGTCCGCGAGCTGATAAGGTCAGCCGAGCAGGTGAGAATCCTGCACCGACCGTAAAAAACGGCATATCTTGCTATAAAGTCGGGATGGGAGAAGATGTTTCTCCCCCGTAGAAATGGGGAAAATTATGACTAAAAATAACAAAAATCATCTGCGGCTTCTTGCCGCTCTTGCGCTTTTTTGCGCTTTGGCTTACGCCGTCACCTTGATCTTTCATATCAAGGTATCGTTTTTGACCTTTGATGCCAAGGATGCCGTCGTTTGTATAGCGGCGATGATATTTGGCGTTCTGCCGTCCACGGTGATTGCACTTGTGGTCTCTACTATCGAGGCTATCTCGATAAGCGATACTGCCTTTTGGGGCTGGCTTATGAATTTTATCTCCACGGCGGTCTTTGCCGCGGTGGCGGGCATCATTTACCGCCGAGTCAGAAAAATGTGGGGAGCGATCCTCGGACTCGGACTTGCGGTGGTGATCTTTACGGGAGTTATGATGGCGATGAATCTCATTATAACGCCTATTTATATGAAAACTTCGGTCGAGGTGGTGAAGGGACTTATCCCTACGCTGCTTTTGCCCTTTAATCTTATAAAAGCTCTACTTAACGCGGCGCTTGTGTTGGCTTTTTACAAGCCCATCGTTACCGCGTTGCGCAAGGCGAAGGTTCTTCCCACGCGCGAGCTTGCCGTGGAGACGGCGGGCTACCGTATGAACGCCAAGAGCGTTGCGGTGCTGTGCGTTGCCGCCGCCGTTGCGGTAGGTTGCGTACTTGCGATGGTATACCTTATGAACGGTAGCTTAAGCTTTGCTTGAAGCATGGCTTAAATATTGATGATAAAACGTCAATAAAAGGAATTTTTGAAATGAAAAAGAATTTTGTGGTAAAGGCGATACTGTGGGTCGTGCAGGGCTTCATCGTGGGGCTTGGCGCGATACTGCCGGGAGTAAGCGGCGGAACGCTTTGCTATGCCTTCGGTATTTACGACCAAATAATAGAGGTCCTCTCAAATCCCTTTAAAGGCGTCAAAAAGCATTGGAAAATGCTGATCTTCATAGGAATCGGCGGCGTGCTTGGCTTTGTGGGCTTTGCGGGGATAACCGAGCGTTTGCTTAAGTGGAACGAGGCTGTTGTTCTTTGCGTATTCGTAGGACTCATAGCGGGGACTGTTCCCGAGCTTTGGCGCGAGGCGGGCAAGGAAAAAAGGAGCAAATTTTCCATTCTTTCTTTAGTTATTAGCTTTGCGGCAATCTCGGTAGTTTTTTATCTTTTCAAGAGCGTTCTGCAGCTCACGCTCCCACCAAATCTTGGCGGTTGGCTGGTGTGCGGATTGCTTTGGGGACTTAGCTTTATAATTCCGGGTTTTAGCTCGTCAACGCTTTTGCTTTTCTTTGGAATATACGAGCAGATGTCGCACGGCATATCGCATCTGGATTTCGGCGTTCTTTTGCCTCTCGGCATGGCAATGCTTGCAACGCTGTTGCTGTTCTCGAAAATAATGAAATTGCTTTTCGATAAGTACCACTCGATAGCATCCCACGCAGTAATGGGATTTGTGCTTGCAACAACGCTTATGATACTTCCGTCGTTCAATACGGGCGTTGTAAATATTGTGGTTTACGTTATTTGCATCGTGTGCGGAGCAGTTGCTTCCTTTGGATTCAATGCCCTGTGCAATAAGATCAAATCAGGTGCGGATGAGGACTAAATTTTCAAAAAGTATTGACAACCATCGCGCAAATATGATATAATACATTGCTAAACAACTGAAATAAATGTTCTTATCAAGAGCAACGGAGGGACAGGCCCTGTGATGTTGCAGCAACCTGCCGCGCGGCAAGGTGCTAAATCCCGACAGATGAGAGAAAAAAGCCTCGTCGGGAAGGACGAGGCTTTTGCTTTGAAAGGAAAGAAAAATGGAAAACAAGAAAATGCGCACTCTTTTTACCTCCGAGTCTGTAACGGAGGGACATCCCGACAAGATCTGCGACAAGATCTCCGATGCCGTGCTTGACAATCTGCTTGCGCAAGACCCTGAGTCCCGCGTCGCCTGCGAGGTCTGCTGCACCACGGGACTTATTCAGATAATGGGCGAGATCACGACCAAGGGCTATGCTGATTTTCAGACCATCGCGCGTGAGACCGTCCGTGAGATCGGATACGATAGAGCAAAATTCGGCTTTGACTGCGACAGCTGTGCGGTAATATCCACCGTTCACGAGCAGTCGCCCGATATAGCGCTCGGCGTTGACCGCTCCCTCGAAGCCAAGGCGGGCGATATTACCGACGAGTACGATACGGGCGCGGGCGATCAGGGTATTATGTTCGGCTACGCTTGTAACGAAACGCCCGAGCTTATGCCTCTGCCTATTTCCCTTGCACATAAGCTTGCAAAGAGACTTACCGACGTTCGCAAAAACGGCACTCTCGCATACCTTCGCCCCGACGGAAAAACTCAGGTTACCGTTGAGTACGAGGGCGATACCCCCGTGCGCGTTGATACGGTAGTAGTATCATCCCAGCACAGCGACAGCGTTACCCTTGAGCAGATACGCGAGGATATTATTCGCGAGGTAGTGCTTCCCATCATCCCCGCCGAGCTTATCGACGCGGATACTAAATATTACGTTAACCCCACGGGCAGATTCGTTATCGGCGGTCCTATGGGTGATAGCGGACTTACGGGCAGAAAGATAATCGTTGATACATACGGCGGATACGCCCGTCACGGCGGCGGTGCTTTTTCAGGCAAGGACCCGACG